>NZ_JASCPQ010000045.1:0-41443 GCF_029959305.1 Pseudomonas sp. PS01297 | reverse complement strand
CTTTTAAACCAGCAAAAGATCGCGAGGCAAGCTCGCTCCTACAGGCGGTTGGCTTAGAGTAACAACGTCCACACCGCAAAACCGGTGTACCACAGCACCGCCGCCCGCAGCAGCAAGGCCCACAACGTGTCGAGGCTGGCGACGCCTTCCGGGCCGACTTGCGGCGCCGGGATTTCAGCAGCGGCACACCCGGCTTTGTTGATCAGTTGTTCTGCGCTGATGTCCCAGCTCAGCAGTTCGTGCAACATCACCCGGGTGACCGCAGCAAAGTTGCCCACCAGCGCAAAACTCGCCGCCAGCAAACGCACCGGCAACCAGTCAAAGGCATGCCGCAGTTGCTGGGCACGCTCAACCAGCTCAGGATTTTTACTGTGCTCCCCCGCCAGCGCCAGCAAGCGATAGCTCAGGGCCGCCACCGGGCCCAGCAGGAAGTACCAAAAAATCACTGCAAAAAAGCTCTGATACGCCTGCCACAGCAAATGGCTCTGGACTTTCTCAAGCAGCTGCTCGCCGCTGTCTGCACGCACGCCAATGTCGCGCTCGGCCACATGTGCACTGGCTTGCAGATCTCCGCGCCGCCAGGCATCGCGAACCGGTCCCAGCCCCGCGAGCAGGTCACCCCGGCCCAGGCTGTAAATCAGCACCAAAAGGTGCACCGGCAACACCAGCAAGCCATACGCCACCGGCTCCAGCACCCACAACAGCAGGCCCAGGACCAGCACCGGGAACAGAATCAGAATGGCCAGCACCCACCACGGCCTGCTCACCAGTTTGGGGCTGGCCTCCAGTTTGTGCAGTTCGCGCAACCAACCGCTATCACACTGCAAACGCTGGCGCAGCGCCGAGAACTTCTCGACCAGAATCGCCAGCAGTAACACCACAAAACTCATTGCTTATCTCCTGTGTGGCGCAACGCGTCACGAAAGCGCATCCATTCAAAAGCCGGGCCCGGGTCCGTTTTGCGCCCCGGTGCGATGTCACTGTGACCGCATATGCGCTGCGCCGTGATCGCCGGGTAGGCGGCTTGCAATTGCCGGGTCAAGGCTAGCAGTGACTCGTACTGCGCGTCGGTGAATGGCAGGTCATCGGTGCCTTCCAGCTCGATGCCCAAAGAAAAATCATTGCAGCCCTCACGCCCGTCGAAACATGAAATACCCGCGTGCCAGGCGCGATCAAGACACGAGACAAACTGAGTGATTTTGCCGTCACGTTCAATCAGAAAATGCGCACTGACCGTGAGCTTCTGGATGCCTTCAAAGTAGGGATGTTCAGTGAAGTCGAGTTGATTCTGGAAAAATTCCTGCACTTTCCCCGTACCGAACTGACCCGGCGGCAAGCTGATGTTGTGGATAACCAGCAGGGAGATCTCGCTCTCAGGGCGCGCATTGAAGTTGGGTGACGGGCAATGGCGCACGCCTTTGCACCAACCGCTTGCGGGGTCCAGCTGCATACAGGCTCCTCAACGACGCTAACGAAAGGCTCAGTATGCCGCGATGAACGCGGCGATGGGGAGCAATCTGCCTGCTGTGGATCAATGAGCGCTGTATTGCCCCAGGCTGCCAATCATTGATGCCAGGGCGCGGTCGAACAACGGGCGGTCATCCAGTAACGAAATCGTCCCGCTGCGCAGTTGGCCGATCAAGTCGATGCGACTCTTTTCCACCACTTTCACACCGCTGCGATTAACAAAAATGTGCCGACCTTCGGGCTCCATAATCGCAATCAGTTTGCAGCGCTGGCGGCAGGTCGGGTTGGTTTGCAGCTCGATCCAGGTGCCAATACGTAGCTGGCTGACCAGCAGCAAACCCAAGTGATCCTGCTCATCCAGCGCCGACGCCAGGCCAGCCTCCAACGGGCGCAACCTGCGTGCCTGTAACTGCTCGCGGGCACGGGTGCGGTGCTCAAGCTGCTCGACCAGCCCGCGTTCGGCGTGAGTAAAGCGCAAGAAGTCATGCAGCAACTCTTCCAGCAACTCGGGCGTGTCAACGCAGGGGCAACGCGCCAGTTGCTTCAACAGCTGTTCGATTTCGCGGTACAGCGGCTCGTTGCGCACGCCCACGCTGTCATCCCAGCCAACCGCCGCATCGGCCATCACGTTCAACAGGCTGCGGGCCGGATGGCTGTCGCTGCTGAAGAAGTGCGGATCGAGTTGAGCGATCTTGAGCATGGGCTCTTGCAACTGGCCCATGAGCTTTTTCAACGGCGGCGCGAGGTTGCGGTCCCTGCTTATATAGTCAAACAGCTTGCCGACCAACTGATTCACGTCTTCGCCCGCCACCACCGATTCGTGCTGGTGCCCGGCCTTGCTTGAGCTACAGCAGGCGATCCCGGTCGAGATCTCGGGCAGCACGCCCGTGGCCACCAGCAACTGGTTGGCATCGGCGTACAGGCGTGAGGTCTGGCTGAGCAGGTACTTTTCAAAGAGTTGCAACATGATCAGTTTGACCTTGAAATCAACGCCCTGATCGCGCTCAGCCTGCAAGAAGTACTCGCAGAGCATCGCTGGCCCCAACGGGTTGGTGTGCTCATTGAGCGTCACCCAGCTCAAGGTGTTGAGGCGCGTGGTCAAGTGGCACAGGTCGAGCTGATCCCGGGCCAGCACTTGGGTGACCATCGCATTGATCGCTTGATCACGTTCGCTGTCGATAATGACCAATGAAAAGGCGCTCTGTATCGGCACAGGGTCCTGTAAGGCGCTTTCACTGGTATCTGGCTGGGTCAATTTGAGGAAGGCGAAAAACAGTCGCTCAAGAAAGCCGCGTTCGATGTTTTTACGCTTGAGCCGCACGTCGCGCATGGCTTCAAAATACAGGCTTTGCTCGGCGTCACTGCGGGCCTTGTCGGCCATTGCAAACAGGGTTTCGTCGGCATTGTCGAACAGCACTTGCAGCTCGTATTTCAGTTGCTGGGCGGCCTTGTCATGCACCTGCAACAGGATCACAGGCAGGCGGGTAAGCGGCGAATGCATCGCCAACTCCGTAGAGGTCCTGTAGCCAGGCCCCACTTTCCCGTCATTTTGCATCCTGCCCTCCAGTAATGGTTTCTTCGCTGCCCCGTGAAATGCACGTGACTCATGGGTCACGCCTGACGCTCACAGACAGTTACCGGCAAGTGTTTACACACTCGCCGGCAGGTCGAAATCAGAACATCACTTAGTGCGTCAAAGCTATGACGCCAAATAGAAGGCGGATTATCGGTAAAAGAACTCGCTTGTACCAGTCACACTCGGCATTTCAATGAGCGAGCGGGCAAATTAATCCTGAAACTGCCAAAAGCCGCACAGTTAGGCGTGTTATTCCTGCGCTGCATGCGCCTTGGGTTCCGCAGCGGCATAGTCATATAATCGACGCACTTTGTTTGTGGAGCGCGTTATGCCGAATTTACATCTGGCCGACCTCACTGCCGAAATCGAAGCCAACGTGCGTCGTGCGTTAGCCGAAGACCTGGGCAGCGGCGACATCACTGCACGACTGATACCCGCCGAACGCCTGGCCAAAGCGACGATCATTACCCGCGAAGCAGCCGTGATCAGTGGCACCGCTTGGGTCGACACTGTGTTTCGCCAGCTTGACCCGCGGGTGGCCGTGCACTGGCAAGTGGTCGACGGCGAGCGCGTGAGCCCCAACCAAGTGTTGTTTCACCTCGAAGGCCCTGCCCGCTCGTTGCTCAGCGGTGAACGCAGCGCCCTGAACTTTCTGCAAATGTTGTCGGGCGTAGCGACCCACGCGCAGTCGTTGGCCGACAAAGTCGCTGACACTCAAGTCAAGCTGCTCGACACCCGCAAAACCTTGCCGGGCCTGCGTCTGGCGCAAAAGTACGCAGTGACCTGTGGCGGCTGCCATAACCACCGCATTGGCTTGTACGACGCCTTCCTGATCAAGGAAAACCACATTGCGGCCTGTGGCGGCATTGCCGAAGCCATTAACGCCGCGCACAAAATCGCGCCCGGCAAGCCGGTGGAAATCGAAGTCGAAAGCCTGAGCGAACTCAAGGAAGCGCTGGCGGCGGGTGCCGACATCATCATGCTCGACGAACTGAGCCTGGATGACATGCGCGAAGCCGTACGCATCAACGCGGGCCAGGCCAAGCTTGAAGCCAGCGGCGGGATCAACGACGCCACCTTGCGCCCGATTGCCGAAACCGGCGTGGACTACATCTCGATCGGTGCCATGACCAAAGATGTCAAAGCGGTGGACCTGTCGATGCGTTTAAGCATCTAACCACCCTCACCTGTGGAGCGAGCTTGCCTCACGATCTGTTGAATGTTTAAAAGATCGCGAGGCAAGCTCGCTCCTACAGTCATTACGCCAGCGAGAACCCTTGGCTGCGTTCTTCATGCTCAAGCAACCATTGCTTGGCCGCCAACCCGCCGCCAAAACCGGTCAGGGTGCCGTTGCTGCCGATCACCCGATGGCACGGGATGATGATCGGAATCGGGTTACGCCCATTGGCAGCCCCCACCGCCCGTGAGGCTTTGGGTCGCTGGATCTGCCGGGAAATCTGCCCGTAGCTGGTGGTCTTGGCGTACGCAATGGTGGTCAAGGCTTGCCACACCGACTGTTGAAACGCCGTACCCTGCGGTTTGAGGGGCAGCTCGAAGGTCAAGCGTTCACCCGCGAAATACTCGTCCAGCTGGCGGCGCACTTCGGCCAGTTTGTGCGGCGCATGCTCCCAGCCGTCCAGCGGCGTGTGCGGGCGGCGGTCCAGTTCAAAGCGGACTTCGCGAAGGCCTTCAGCGTCCGCCACCAAAAACAGCGGGCCAATCGGTGAAGGCATTTGGTCGTAATACACTTGGGTCATGTTGGCTCCTTGCGCGCCGCAGCCGAATCGGTGGCTGCACGCCATAAATACATCACTGAGTAAGCACGCCATGGGCGCCAGCTTTCGGCCAGGGTTTGCAACGCTTTGGTGCTCACCGGCTCGCCCAGCGGATTGGCCTCGCGGCGCAGGATCAAGTCCGCCGCCGGGAACGCATCCGGGTGTTTAAGCACGCGCATGGCGATGTAATGCGCAGTCCATTCGCCAATGCCCGGCAGTTGCACCCAGCGGTTGATAAAGTGCTGCAGCGGTTGTTCGAGGGCAAAATCGACTCGCCCGTCAAGCAAGGCGCGGGCAATGCCTTGAATGGTATTGATGCGGGCCTGGGTAATGCCCATTTGGTCCATGTCGGCGTCCGCCAATTGCTCGGGGCCGGGGAACAGCCGGTTCAAATCCGCCCCAGCAACCGGCTCAATCGCAATGCCGTAGCGCTGCACGATGCGACTGGCGAGTGTGCGCGCCGCAGCCACGCTGACCTGCTGCCCCAACACGGCGCGTACCGCCACCTCAAAACCGTCCCAACCACCCGGCAAACGCAAGCCGGGGTAACGCTCGATGACCGGCGCCAGCAGCGGGCTGGCACTCAAGGTTCGGGCGATGGCTAGCGGGTCGGCGTCGAGGTCAAACATGCGGCGAATTCGCGTGACCACACTGAGCATCTGGCTCGGCGGCACATTCAGTAGCTCCAGTTGCAATGCATGCTGTTCGCCGGGCCAGGCGCTGACCCGCAGCCAGCCCGGCGCCGCCGGATCGCCCATTACTCGCTGATAACTCTGTGCATCCACCTGCTCGATGCCCGGCAAAGCCCGGGTCTGCAAAAAGCCCAGCAACGCTTGAAAATCGTACGGCGGACGAAAGCCCAGACGCAGCACCAAAGCCTTGTCTGCACGGGGTTTAGGGCTGCGCCTGAACGCCCTTGGCTCGGCATGGTTGGCTTCGGCAAACGCGGCATTGAAACGGCGCAGGCTACGAAAACCCGATGCCATGGCCACTTCGGTAATCGACAGGTCGGTCTCGGTCAGCAGTTGTTTGGCGAACAGCAACCGCTGGGTGGCATGCACCGTCATCGGCGGCGCGCCTAAATGCTGGACGAACAAACGGCGCAATTGCCGGGCGCCAATGTGCATGCGCTCGGCCAGCGCCTCCAGCGAGTGGTCGGCCAGATAGCCTTCATTAATGAGCTTGAGCGCCCGCGCCACCAAATGCTCGCCGTGCAGCCACAACTGATTACCCGGCGCCAGCTCTGGCCGACAGCGCAAGCACGGGCGAAAACCTTGGGCCTGGGCGGCGGCAGCGCTGGGGTAATAGACCACATTCTCGGCTTTGGGCGGCCGCGCCGGGCATACCGGGCGGCAATAGATGCGCGTGCTGAGAACCGCGGTAAAAAACACCCCGTCAAACCGCGCATCGCGGCTTAAGCGGGCGATTTCACAGGCGGCGGTGCTGGGTGCGGGAAGGCTGTCTTGTGTGTTCATGAGCCGCAGAATAGCACCGGGTTTTTAGCGGTTCTCGCCATTTTCGGACGTCAATGTCTGGGCTGCCCCCCACAGAATTACCCGCTACTTGCACGCCCCCTTCTCCAGGCATGTACCGCTTTGGCTCCACACCAGTGTGCCGCCCGAGCTGCTCAGCGATGGGGTCATGACGCTGGTCCAGCCACCCGCTGCCTCGGTGCCGGTCATGGTGATCACGCCGTCAATCACGGTCATGCCAGCCGCCAGGTTGTCCGTCGGATCGGCCGGACCAGGAATGCCATGGCTGCCGGCATCGCAAACACTCAAGTCATTGCTCTCGCTGTAGCACAGGGCCACTGCCGTCTTGTACGTGTTGCTGATGGTGTTCAGTTCGGCGAAGCGGGCCTTCATGGTGTGCTCGTGGTAAGCCGGTAACGCGAACGAGGCGATCAAGCCGATGATCGCAACCACGATCATCATTTCGATCAGGGTGATGCCGAGTTGTTGTTGTTTCACAAAAAATCTCCAAACGTGGGACGCGGCCCAGCGGCCAAACGCCATAACCGTGCCAAGCCTGCAAAAAAGTGCGCACAGGCTATCAAGGTTAGCTGGCGGATGCTCCCTCACTGCATGGCAGACACCTTTGGACACGCTCCAGTGAGTCGCTCAGCGCCCGGCGCATCTAGCCTTCAGACTCACAGCCCAACAGGGCGAGCCACTCTTCAAGGATGGAAGCATGGCAACACAGCCAGTTAAAACCGGGGTGTACCGCTGGGAAGGCACGGACCTCAAAGGCACCCCTGTGAGCGGCGAAACCAGCGCCCAAAGCCTGGCCATGATCCGCGTTCAGCTACGCCGCCAAGGTATTACCGCAGGTAAAATCCGCCGTCATAGTGACCGCGAGCCGCGCAGGGGCAAATCGATCACTGCGCTGGATATCTCTCTGTTTACCCGCCAACTGGCCACGTTGATCAAAGCGGGCATCCCGCTGCTGCAGGCCCTTGAGATCATCGCCAAAGGCTTCGAGCACATGACCATGCGCCAATTGGTCAGCGAGCTGAAGCAGGACATCAGCGCGGGCACCAGCCTGGCCACGGCGCTGCGCAAAAAACCGGCGCAGTTCGATGCGCTGTTTTGCAATCTTGTCGACGCAGGCGAGCAGGCCGGTGCTCTGGATGTCGTGCTGCAACGGGTGGCGGCCTACAAAGAAAAAACCGAAGCCCTGAAAAAGAAAATCAAAAAGGCCATGACCTACCCCATCGCCGTGGTGCTGGTGGCACTGGTGGTCAGCGCCATTTTGTTGATAAAGGTGGTACCGCAGTTTCAAGGCGTGTTCAGTTCTTTTGATGCCCAACTGCCCACCTTCACCCTGGCGGTGATCGCTTTGTCCGAAATGCTGACGCAACACGGCGCGTGGCTGTTTGGCGGTGGCTGCCTGATTTTTTTCGCGCTTGGCCATCGCTATAAACGCTCTGAAGCCTTTCGCCAGCAGGTTGACCGAGGGCTGCTGAAACTGCCGGTCATCGGCAGCTTGCTGCGGTTGTCAGCCATCGCCCGCTTTGCCCGCACCTTGGCCACCACCCTGGCGGCCGGTGTTCCGCTGCTCGAGGCGTTGCGCGCCGTCGCTGGTGCAACGGGCAACCACGTGTACAAAGAGGCGGTGCTCAGGCTCCAGCAGCACGTGGCAACCGGTAGCCAGATTCATGTGGCCATGGGCGCGACGGGCGTGTTTCCGGGCATGGCGATTCAGATGACAGCAATTGGCGAAGAATCCGGCACATTGGATGACATGCTTAATCACGTCGCCACCTATTATGAGAGCGAGGTCGACAGTGTGGTCGACAACCTGACAACGTTGATGGAGCCGCTGATCATGACGGTTCTCGGCGTTTTGGTGGGCGGGCTGGTGATCGCCATGTATTTACCGATTTTCAAACTGGGCCATGTCATTTGAGCACGATCGATGTTTTCACCCTGTCTCCCGGCGCCTTTATCGCCTGCGCCCTGGTGCTTGGCCTGCTGGTGGGCAGCTTTATCAATGTGCTGGCGTGGCGGCTGCCCAAGATGCTGGAGCAGGACTGGCAGGCGCAGGCCCGCGAACTGCTTGGCCTGCCTGCCCCGGCCAAAGGCCCTGTGTATAACTTGATGCTGCCACGCTCGCATTGCCCGCACTGCCAACACCCTTTGCGCGTCCGGGAGAACATTCCGCTGCTGAGTTACCTGGTGCTGCGCGGCAAATGCTCGCAGTGCAAAACTGCCATCAGCCCGCGTTACCCCCTCACTGAGCTGATCTGCGCAGTGTTGTCGGGCGTGGTCGCATGGCACTTCGGGCTGAGCCCGCAGGCTGGTTGGATGCTGCTATTGACCTGGGGCCTGCTGGGTATTTGCCTGATCGATCTCAACCATCAAATTGTCCCGGACGTGCTGGTGTTGCCACTGCTGTGGCTGGGTTTGCTGCTTAACACCTTCGAGATCTTTACCAGCCTGACCCAAGCCGTTTGGGGCTCAGCGCTGGGGTATCTGAGCCTGTGGTCGATTTTTTGGCTGTTCAAGCTGCTCACCGGCAAGGACGGCATGGGCTATGGCGATTTCAAGTTGCTGGCACTGTTCGGGGCCTGGGGCGGCATGGCGATTCTACCGCTGACGATTGTGCTGTCATCGCTGCTGGGCGCGATGGTGGGGCTGGTGCTGCTGGCTTTGCGCCGGGCGCAGACCTCAACGCCCATCCCGTTTGCACCGTATCTGGCAATTGCTGGCTGGATTGCATTGCTCTGGGGTGGTCAAATGGCCGACTTCTATTGGCAGATTTCGGTTTGAAATGAATACCCCCTCTTCCAAACCCTGGATTCTCGGCCTCACCGGCGGTATCGGCAGCGGCAAAAGTGCCGCCGCCGAGCACTTTGCCTCGTTGGGCGTGCACGTAGTGGACGCCGATCATGCGGCGCGCTGGGTGGTCGAGCCCGGGCGCCCGGCACTGGCCGAAATCGCTAAACACTTTGGCGATGACGTGCTGCAGGCCGATGGGCAGCTCAATCGCAGCGCGCTGCGCAGCCTGATCTTCAGCGACCCGCAGGAGCGCCAGTGGCTCGAAGCCCTGCTGCACCCGCTGGTGCGTGAAGAGATCGCACAAAACCTGGCCCAGGCCCAATCGCCCTACGCCATATTGGTGTCGCCGCTGTTGATTGAGGCCGGGCAACACAAGACCACTCAACGCGTATTGGTGATCGACGCCCCGCAAGCCCTGCAAATTCAGCGCACGTTGTTGCGCGACAACACCAGCGAAGAGCAAGTGCAGGCTATCCTCAAGGCCCAAGCCAGCCGCGAAGAGCGCCTGCGCCATGCTGATGACGTGCTGGTCAACGACACTGACCTCAAGGCGCTCAAGTCCGAAGTTGAGCGCTTGCATCACTTTTATTTAACTCTGCATGGAGGCCAACCATGACCAAACCCCCAATGACCGTAGACTGCCCGACGTGTGGCGTCGCAGTGCAATGGACAACCACCAATGCCTTCCGGCCGTTCTGTTCGGACCGTTGCAAACTCATCGACCTGGGCGCCTGGGCCAGCGAAGAACACAAGATCCCGGTAGCCCCGGACGCTGAAGACGAGTTGTTTTCAGAAGATTTGCCAACACGTCTGCATTAATCGTGAAGCCTGTGGGGGTGCAATTGAACGTTCCACCCCCACACTTTCAGTTACACCTGTTTCAAGGCTAAGCTGCGTGCATGGACGACTCTGATTACTTGCGCCTGCTTACGAGTCAGGCCGAACAAGCCAATGCTTTTTTATCCAATGCCCGCAAATGGGAGCGTGAGCGTTGGGTATGCCAACGGCTGCTTCAGGGCTTGAATATTGCCTACCACACCGAGGACTTCACTCAAGCCAGCCAGGAACCGCCCGACGTGTTATTTGGTGAGGCGCGTTTTGAAGTGTTTTTTGTGCTCGATGAAGGCCGCCGTCTCAACGATGAATGGCGCGAAGAACTCCAGCGCCGTCGCAGCGCTTACTCCTTGAGCCAACTGGTGCGCCGCGAAGCACGGCCCAAGCGGATCCCGGCCAGCAAGCTGCTGCAACGTCTGGCCCCCACGCTGCACAAAAAAGCCAAGAACTACCAAGAGCGCGACATCGACTTGGGCCAATTGGATATCGTCGCTTTTTCCAGCCTCAAACGTGAGGTGCTGGACCTGAACAGTCATTTCCCGCCGCCCACCGAGTATTTGCGCCAGGGCTGGCGCTCGCTTTCACTGGTGGGGCCGACCTTTGCCCGAGTATTGTTCGCCCAACCGGATGCGCCAGATTTTCTGCGCAACAATCTGGGCCGTAGCATTATTTTCGATGTCGGGATCAGTTTGTGAGCCCAAAGCGGTTAATTGAAAACACCCTCGTTCGTCTACACGACAAACTGAGAGTCGAGCCGTTGAGCTGCAACCGTTATGCTGGCTTTGATCCTGATGGCGCTAATGCTGTAGCTTTGTCACACCCTGCAACGTCTATCTGACGGGGCACTCTTTATGCCTGGTCCCATAACCCAGATGACCCGTTGCACACCGAATTCCAGGTTGTCCCGCGCTTTGAGCTGCTTTGCGCTCGCCCGGATAACCCGCGCACCGATTTTTTTAAGCCTTGTGAGTGATACCTATGACCCATCGTATTGTTATCGTCGGCGGCGGCGCTGGCGGTCTGGAGTTGGCGACCCGCCTGGGCAAGAGCCTGGGCAAGCGCGGCAAAGCCAGCGTCACGCTGGTGGATGCCAACCTGACCCATATCTGGAAACCGCTGCTGCATGAAGTCGCTGCCGGCTCGCTGAACTCATCGGAAGACGAACTCAACTATGTAGCCCAAGCCAAATGGAATCACTTCGAATTCCAGCTGGGGCGCATGAGCGGGTTGGACCGTGAGCTGAAAAAGATCTCATTGTCGGCGACCCTCGACGAAAACGGGCAAGAGCTGGTGCCTGCGCGCGAGTTGAACTACGACACGCTGGTGATTGCCGTGGGCAGTACCACCAACGATTTCGGCACCAAGGGCGCGGCTGAACACTGTCTGTTTCTGGATACCCGCAAGCAGGCCGAGCGCTTCCATCAGCAATTGCTCAACCACTATCTGCGCGCCCATGCCGGACAAACAGATGCGGTCGAAACCATCAGCGTGGCCATTGTCGGTGCCGGTGCGACCGGGGTCGAACTGGCCGCCGAACTGCATAACGCGGCGCACGAACTGGCGGCATACGGCCTGGACCGCATCAAACCTGAAAACATGCACATCACCCTGATCGAAGCCGGGCCACGGGTGTTGCCTGCATTGCCTGAGCGCATTGGCGGGCCTGTGCATAAAACCCTGGAGAAACTTGGGGTCAAGGTGCTGACCAACTCGGCCGTCAGCGAAGTGACCGCGGACAGTTTGGTGACCGCCGATGGGCAAGTGATTCCTGCGAGCCTGAAAGTCTGGGCCGCCGGTATTCGTGCGCCGGGCTTTCTCAAGGATTTGGCGGGGCTTGAGACCAACCGCATCAACCAATTGGTAGTGCTGCCGACCCTGCAAACCACTCGCGACGAGAACATTTTCGCCTTTGGTGATTGCGCAGCCTGCCCGCAACCGGGCACCGACAAGATGGTGCCACCGCGCGCGCAAGCAGCTCACCAGCAGGCTTCGTTGCTGGCCAAATCGCTGAAGCTGCGCCTGGAAGGAAAAACGCAATTACCGGACTACCACTACCGCGATTACGGCTCGTTGATCTCGCTGTCGAGTTTTTCGGCGGTGGGTAACTTGATGGGCAGCCTGATGGGCACCGTGATGCTGGAAGGCTGGTTGGCGCGGATGTTCTACATTTCGCTGTACCGCATGCACCAGATGGCGCTGTATGGCACGTTCCGTACGTTGATGCTGATGCTGGGCAGCAGAATCGGACGCGGCACTGAGCCGCGCCTGAAACTGCATTAACCGTAGCCGCTGACGAGGCACGAGGCGCGGCCTCATGCCTGGACAGCGACCACAGGTTTCAACGCCCTGCGTGGTTCCCCGCTTCCGCCTCACGGCCTTTAAAGCCGTGAGGTTTGTGGTCTTCAAAAAACTTCACGTTGCGCGCAAAGTCTTCCAGCAGCAGCTTGGCCATGTCGATCGACAGGCCTTGTCTGACCAGAATCCGCTGCACCACGACGTCTTCAACATTCGCCGGCAGGCTGTACGCGGGCACCAGCCAGCCACGAATACGCAAACGGTCAGCCAGGTCATACAGGGTGTAATTGGTGTCAGCGCCCGGCTTCAAACGCCAGGTCAGTGCCGGGATCCCGAGCTTGGGGTCGCCACTGAAGAGCATTTCAAACGGCCCGATCTTGACCAGTTCACGTGCCAGGTACTGCGCCGTTGCATAGCATTCCGAGTGAATACGCTCGTAGCCCTCACGCCCCAGACGCAAGAAGTTGTAGTACTGGGAAATAATCTGCCCGGCCGGGCGAGAGAAGTTCAGGGCGAAGGTCGGCATGTCGCCGCCCAGGTAGTTCACGTGGAAGATCAACCCTTCTGGCAGGTCTTGCGCATCGCGCCAGACCACCCAGCCTGCTCCCAATGGCGCCAGGCCGAATTTGTGGCCTGAGGTGCTGATGGATTTGACCCGTGCAACACGGAAATCCCACAGCACTTCAGGTGCACAGAACGGGGCCAAGAATGCACCGCTGGCGCCGTCGACGTGAATATCAACGCTCAGGCCGGTGCGTTTTTCCAGCTCGTCGAGGGCGTCTGACAGTGGCTGGACCGTCTCGTACAGGCCGGTAAAGGTTTGACCGAACGTCGGCACCAACACGATGGTGTTCTCATCGACCCGGCCGTCGAGGTCTTCCGGGGTCATGAACCAGTGGCCTTCGGACATCGGCACTTCGCGGATTTCTACGTCCCAATAACGGGCGAATTTATGCCAGCACACCTGCACCGGCCCGCAGACCATGTTCGGGTTAGCCGTCGATTTGCCAGCAGCTTTACGTGCAGCACGCCAGCGCCACAGCGCAGCCAGGCCGCCGAGCATGCAAGCTTCGCTGGAACCCACGGTGGAGGTGCCCAAGGTGCTCGCCGCATCAGGGGAATGCCACAAGTCGGCCAGCATATGGATGCAACGGCTCTCAAGCTCCGCCGATTGCGGGTACTCGTCTTTGTCGATCATGTTTTTGTCGATCGACAGGTCCATCAGCCGGTGAACTTCATCTTCTGCCCAGGTTTGGCAGAACGTGGCGAGGTTCTGTCGGGAGTTGCCGTCCAGATACAACTCGTCGTGGACCAGCTGGAAAACCTCGCTTGCGACCTGCTCCGACTCCGGGAAGCGCTTGATCGCAGCGGCATGATCCAAAGTCGATGAACCAAAAATAGGGTCAGTCGCAGAGTGACGCTTGACGCGGTGCAGTGCCATGAAAACTCTCCTTGAGTAATAAGCAACACAACTGAACCTACCGCTTGCCACCGGCTCAGCATCGACCCATGCAGCTTAGCCAAGCATTTGGAGTTTGCTGTCCGATTTACGATCAACGCTTTTTTTCCGATCTATAGTCTTCGTTCCTGTACTGAACTCACGGAGCGAGCGTAATGAAGCGAAAAGTCACGACTGCCGACGCCACCGTCACACAGGCCCTGGAGGAAGCCTTGAAACGCTTCGCCAGCAATCACCACGGTAAAAACGCCAGCTACATCCCCTATCTGGCGTCTGTCCCTTCGCAGTTGTTCGGCATCAGCATCATGTTCTGCGACGGCACCCATGCCGAGGTCGGAGACACCGATTACGAGTTCGCCATCGAGTCGATCTCCAAAGTCTTCACCCTCGCCCATGTGCTCGACGAATTCAGCCCGCAAACGTTGCGCAGCAAGATTGGCTGTGACCCGACCGGCGAGCCGTTCAACTCGGTGGTCGCGCTGGAATTGCACAAAGGCCGACCGCTCAACCCGTTTGTCAACGCCGGCGCCATGGCCACCGTCAGCTTGATCAAGGCCGAAAATCCGCAAGTGCGCTGGGAGAAAATCCAGGCCACTTACAACGCCTTTGCCGGGCGCGAGTTAAGCGTCAACGAAGAGGTGTACAAGTCCGAAGCCGCCAGCAATCAGCACAATCGCGGCATTGCCTGGTTGCTGCAAAGTTATGGCTACATGTACGCAGACCCGATGGAAGTTTGCGCCGTGTATACCCGCCAATGTTCGGTGTCGATCACCTGCCAGGACCTGGTCACGATGGGCGTGACCCTGGCCAATGGCGGGGTTAATCCGCTCACCGGAAAACGCGTGGTAGAGGCCAAAAACGTAGCGCCGATTCTGTCCGAAATGACCTTAAATGGCCTTTATGACACCACGGGCGACTGGTACTACAAAGTCGGTTTACCCGGCAAAAGCGGTGTTGGCGGCGGGATTCTGGCCGTTGTACCCGGGGTGTGCGCCATCGCCGCCTTTGCCCCGCCACTGGATGTAGCAGGCAACAGCGTTCGCGGCCAATTGGCCGCTGAATATCTCAGCCGCACGCTCAACCTGAGCTTGCTGCACTGATCAGGAAGATTAAGGGAGGCGCAAATGGCTACGACCAGCAAAGCAAAAACTTACATGTCATGGCTCACCATCTGTTTCATGATGGTGGCCGCTGTTGCCAGTATCCGTTCACTACCGACCATGGCTGTTTATGGCCTGGGCTCGATTTTTCTGTATGTGATTCCGGCCCTGTTGTTCTTCATCCCCGTGTCACTGGTGGCCTCGGAACTGGGCACCGGCTGGAACGGCGGCATTTACGGCTGGGTGAGGCAGGCGTACGGCGACCGTCCGGGCTTTTTCATCATGTGGTTCATGTGGGTACAGGTGGTGGTGTGGTACCCCATCGTGCTCGGATTTGCGGCCAGTACTATGGCTTACTTGATCAACCCGGACCTGGCTAAAAGCGGGGTGTTCACGGCGGCGGTGATCATCGTGTTGTATTGGTTATCAACGTTTGTCGCGCTTAACGGCTTGGGTGCGCTGTCCAAACTCACATCCTGGTTCATGCTGCTGGGCACGGCCCTGCCTGCTGCCGTGCTGGTATTGCTGGGCGTGGCCTGGCTGGTACTAGGGCACAAGTCTGCGGCGCCATTAACTCTGGATGCGCTGATCCCGGCCATTTTCGACACCACCACGGTTAAGGCGGGCCCACACAACCTGCACTCCGACTTGTGGCGCGAGTTCACCGGAGTGATTACCGGCCTGGTGTTGATTGTGAGTAACTTTTTGGCGTTTGCCGGTATCGAAATGAACGCCATCCACGCCCGCGAATTGCGCAATCCGCAAAAAGAAATGCCGCGTGCGATTCTTTTGGCCTTCTTTATGATCCTGCTGGTGTTCATCCCACCGACCGTGGCGATTTCGCTGGTCGTACCGGCTGACTCAACCAGCCTCACGGCCGGTGTGATTCAGGCCTATGCCGCTTTCTTTGCAGGGTTCAACATGCCGTGGGCGACGCCGATCATGGCGATTTTGCTGATTATCGGTGCGTTGGGCGGGGTATTGGCCTGGACGGCGGGGCCTTCGACGGGTCTGTTGTTTGTGGGCAAGGCCGGGATGCTCCCGCCCGTACTGCAAGAAGTGAACAAAAAAGGCGTGCAGAAAAATATTTTGTATCTGCAGGCCGTAATCGTCACGTTGCTCTCAACGATTTACATCTTTATCGACAACGTGTCCGATGCGTTCTGGATGATCAGTGCGATGGCGGCGCTGATGTACCTGATTATTTATGTGTTTATGTTCCTGTCCGCCATGAAGCTGCGTAAAACCCAGCCCAACGTTAAACGCGGCTATGTCCTTAAAGGGCTGCATGGCTGGTGTTATTTGGGGTTGTTCTCGACGTGTGTGGCGCTGGTGTTCGGCTTTATCCCGCCGAATAACTTCAGCAGCATGCCGTTTTTCGAGTACGCAGGGGTCTTGTTGATCGGGCTGGTGATTGCTGGCGTGCCGCCGTTCATCTTCTATGCGGTGCGTAAGCCGTCATGGCAGATGGTGCCAAAAGCCGAAGCCGATCAATATTCAGCGGCCTTGCAAGATCTGCAGGACGCCGACGCCAAGGCCGCGAAGGCTTGATGGGCCTGTAGTCGCTGCCGAAGGCTGCGATAAGGCCCGAAGGGCCTTCGGTTTAAAACGGGACCGCTATGCGGTCCATCGCAGCCTGCGGCAGCGGCTACACGGTCGCGAAGGGCGGGGGTTTCTACAGGTATAAAAAAAGCGTCCCGAAGGACGCTTTTTTTATGGCCTCTGATGCGATTGGCATCAGTGCCTGATTTTTCACACCCATTACTGCCGGGCAGAAAATGGTCGGGGTAAGGGGATTCGAACTCCTGACATCCTGCTCCCAAAGCAGGCGCGCTACCGGACTGCGCTATACCCCGGTAAAAAAAAGGCACCTTCAAGAGGCGCCTTCTGCGATCAGCGCTTTTGGCCTCTGATCTTAAGATCTAGCTCCAGCGAACTGGAGCCAAAAATGGTGGGTCGTGTGGGATTCGAACCTACGACCAATTGGTTAAAAGCCAACTGCTCTACCAACTGAGCTAACGACCCAAAAATGGTCGGGGTAAGGGGATTCGAACTCCTGACATCCTGCTCCCAAAGCAGGCGCGCTACCGGACTGCGCTATACCCCGGCTTGAAACTGGCTCCACGACCTGGACTCGAACCAGGGACCCAATGATTAACAGTCATTTGCTCTACCAACTGAGCTATCGCGGAACTATTTGTTTCAATTTACAACGTTACTGCTTTACATCTTTGCAGCTCTCTTTGACTTCATCGCATCGCTGCGTTGGCGTCTCTGAGGCGGGCCATTTTACAACCTTTCAAACCCTTGTCAACCCTTTTTTTTCCTTAGAAGACAATGATTTAGGTCTTCTAATGGGCTTCTCGGTTTGGGCCAAGTTGCCGTTGCGGGTGACTTACTGCGGGGCGCATCTTACAAGCGTTTTCCTTACAGATCAACACCCTAAGTAAAAAAAGGCCTCACTCAGTGAGGCCTTCCTTAAAACACGGGCCTTGAGCCTTATGCGAAGACGATTTCGTCGTCTTTCACACTGGCCACTACCGTGGTGCCTGGCAAGAACTGACCCGAAAGAATCAGTTGTGCCAGCGGGTTTTCGATCCAGCGCTGGATCGCACGTTTGAGTGGCCGTGCGCCATACACCGGGTCGTAACCTACAGCGATCAACTTGTCCAAGGCATCCTGGTTCAGTTCCAGCGTCAGGTCACGCTCAGCCAGACGGCTGCGCAGACGACCCAGCTGGATCTCGGCAATGCCCGCGATCTGATCACGTGCCAGAGGCTCGAAGATCACCACTTCGTCGATCCGGTTCACAAACTCCGGACGGAAGTGCGTACTCACCGCATCCATCACCGCAGCCCGTTGTGCTTCACGATCACCGACCAGTTCCTGGATCTGTGCAGAGCCCAGGTTGGAGGTCATCACGATCACCGTGTTGCGGAAATCCACCGTACGGCCATGGCTGTCAGTCAGGCGACCGTCTTCAAGCACTTGCAGCAGCACGTTGAACACATCCGGGTGCGCCTTCTCGACTTCGTCCAGCAGCACCACCGAGTAAGGCTTGCGCCGTACCGCTTCGGTCAGGTAACCGCCTTCTTCGTAACCCACATACCCTGGTGGCGCACCGATCAGTCGGGCCACGGAATGTTTCTCCATGAACTCGGACATGTCGATCCGTACCATTGCCTCTTCAGTATCAAAGAGGAACTCGGCCAGCGCCTTGCACAACTCGGTTTTACCGACACCGGTTGGGCCCAGGAACATGAACGAGCCGCTTGGACGGTTCGGGTCACTCAAGCCAGCCCGCGAACGACGTACCGCGTTCGCCACGGCCACCACGGCCTCGTCCTGACCAATCACGCGCTCATGCAACAGGTTTTCCATGTTCATGAGTTTTTCGCGCTCGCCTTCGAGCATTTTCGACACGGGGATACCGGTCCACTTCGAGACGACTTCAGCAATTTCTTCTTCGGTCACTTTGCTGCGCAGCAACTGGTTCTCAGTCTGGCTGCTGTGCTCGTCGACCATTTGCAGGCTGCGTTCCAGGTCGGGAATGATCCCGTACTGCAACTCGGCCATGCGACTGAGGTTGCCACCGCGGCGTGCCACTTCCAGCTCTTGGCGAGCCTGCTCGATTTTCTGCTGGATCTGGGCAGAGCCCTGCACTTCGGCTTTTTCCGAGGTCCAGATTTCTTCCAGGTCAGAATACTCACGCTCATGGCGCTCGATTTCTTCCTGCAGTTTCTCGAGACGTTTTTTCGCCGCCTCATCTTCTTCTTTCTTCAGCGCCTGGGCTTCAACCTTTAGTTGAATCAAGCGGCGCTCAAGACGGTCCAGCACTTCGGGCTTGGAGTCGATCTCCATGCGAATGCGGCTGGCCGCTTCGTCCATCAGGTCGATCGCCTTGTCAGGCAACTGCCGATCAGTGATGTAGCGATGGCTGAGTTTGACCGCCGCAATGATCGCACCGTCGGTGATCGCCACCTTGTGGTGCACTTCATAGCGCTCTTTCAGCCCCCGCAGAATCGCGATGGTGTCTTCTTCACTGGGCTCATCGACCAGCACTTTCTGGAAGCGACGCTCAAGCGCTGCGTCCTTCTCTATATATTGGCGGTACTCGTTGAGCGTGGTCGCACCGACGCAATGCAGCTCGCCCCGGGCCAACGCTGGCTTGAGCATGTTGCCCGCATCCATGGCGCCCTCGCCTTTACCGGCACCGACCATGACGTGCAGTTCGTCGATAAACAGAATGACTTGCCCTTCCTGTTTCGACAGCTCGTTGAGCACTGCTTTCAGACGCTCTTCAAACTCGCCACGGAACTTGGCACCGGCAATCAGTGCACCGATGTCCAGCGACAGCAGGCGTTTGCCTTTAAGACCATCCGGCACTTCGCCATTGATGATCCGCTGCGCCAAACCTTCGGCAATTGCGGTTTTACCGACGCCAGGCTCACCGATCAGTACCGGGTTGTTTTTGGTCCGGCGTTGCAAGACCTGAATGGTGCGACGGATCTCATCGTCACGGCCAATCACCGGGTCGAGCTTGCCGTCTTCCGCACGCTTGGTCAGGTCGATGGTGTATTTATCCAGCGCCTGACGCGACTCTTCAGCGTTTGGATCGTTGACCGCTTCGCCGCCACGCAGGTTATTGATGGCGTTTTCCAGGGCTTTTTTGGTTACGCCCTGGCTCAGCAACAATTTACCCAACTTGTTGTTGTCGTCCATCGCGGCCAGCACGACCAGCTCGCTGGTGATGTACTGATCGCCTTTTTGCTGCGCCAGACGATCTGCCTGATTCAACAGACGCGCCAAGTCCTGCGACATATTCACGTCGCCGGTTGGATTCTGAATTTTTGGCAGTTGGTCGAGCTCTTTGGTCAGCTCTTTACGCAGGCTGTTTACATCAAAACCGACTTGCATCAGCAGCGGCTTGATCGAACCGCCCTGCTGTTCCAACAAAGCTTGCATCAAGTGCACAGGCTCAATAGCCGGATGGTCATGACCAACGGCCAATGACTGGGCATCGGACAACGCCAATTGCAACTTGCTGGTTAATCTATCTATACGCATTCGTCACCTTCCTTATGAGCAGGCCGGAGGGATGGAAACTCCTGAATGAAGAAACCTGCCAGATACCTTAGTAGATGCGGGCGGTTTCGAGAGTTTCAAGCGTATAGAAAATGATGTACGTCAACTGGCAGGCGCTTCGATCCAGACCAGTGAGGCGAAACGGCCAGTGCGAGAGCTGCGCCGGTAGGAGAAAAAACGTGGGTCGGTGACGGTGCAGAAACCGCCGCCATACACCGCCGTAATGCCGCAGCGGGCCAGACGCAAGCGCGCCAGCTCATAGATGTCGGCCATGTAGCGGCCTTCATTGATGCTCGGAACAAAAGCCGCAGCGGCGTCGGGCAGGTCTTTTACAAAGGCCTCACGCACTTCGCCGCCGACCTCAAAAGCCTTGGGGCCGATGGCCGGGCCAAGCCAGACCAGTATGTCCTGAGGCTTAACATCGAGGCTTTGCGCCGCCGCTTCAAGCACACCGGCTGCCAGCCCGCGCCAACCGGCATGGGCCGCAGCGACGCGAGTGCCTGCGCGATCACAGAACAAGGCAGGCAAACAGTCAGCCGTCATTACCGTACAGGCAATGCCGGGGGTGGCTGTCCAGCTAGCATCGGCCTCTGCGATCTGGCCGGGGGTGGCAGGCGCAACGACAACCCCGTGAACCTGGCTAAGCCAAGCGGGCTGTACGTCAAAAATATGGGTCAAGCGATGGCGGTTATGTGCAACGGCGACGGGGTCGTCGCCCACATGGTCGCCCAGATTGAAGCTGTCGAACGGCGCCACACTCACGCCGCCCGCACGGGTGGTCACACAGGCCCTGACGCCTGCCGGCGCGGGCCAGTCAGGAATCAGGAAGGTGTTCATCCGATAAAAGCCTCACGGTCTTGCTTAAGCAGGGTCAGCAACCAGGTAAAGTCGTCCGGCAATGGCGATTCCCAGCTCATGCGTACACCGCTCGTCGGATGATCCAACTCGAGGAAACGCGCATGCAGGGCCTGGCGCGGGAAGTTTTTAAGCGATTCGACCATGTTCACATTCGCTGCCGGCGGGATACGGAAGCGACCGCCATAGGCAGGGTCTCCGACCAACGGGAAGTTAATGTGTGCCATGTGTACACGAATCTGGTGCGTGCGACCGGTTTCGAGCTTGACCCGCACATGGGTGTGGGAACGGAAACGCTCAAGCACACGGTAATGACTCACCGCCTGCTTGCCGCCTTCCATCACCGCCATGCGCTGGCGTTGCTGGCCGTGACGGCCGATGGGCGCGTTGATCTTGCCCCCGGCGGTGACGACACCGATCACGATGCACTCATAAATACGGCTGACACTGCGGCTCTGCAACTGTGCAACCAGTTGTGTCTGCGCCTGGATAGTCTTGGCGACCACCATCAGACCGGTGGTGTCTTTGTCGAGGCGATGCACGATCCCCGCACGCGGCACATTCACAATGTCCGGCACGTGGTGCAGCAAGGCGTTGAGCAACGTACCGTCGGCGTGACCGGCAGCCGGGTGCACCACCAGGCCCGCAGGCTTGTTGATCACCAGAATGTCATCGTCTTCGTAAACGATATCCAGAGGGATGTCTTGGGCGACCCATTCACCCTGTGCTTCCTGCTCGGCAGTCAGCTCCAGGATGGCACCCCCGTGGACGATATCACGAGGGCGTATGACGGCTCCGTCCACTGTAAGGCGGCCGTCTTTGATCCAGGCGGAAAGGCGCGAGCGCGAGTGCTCAGCGAATAATTGTGCGGCGACTTGATCGAGGCGTTGGCCACCCAGTTCGGACGGCACCTCTTCGCGAAGTTGAATTTTCTCGGACATGCTCATCAGGACCGCGCCAAGCCTTTGGTTTCGGCTGCGCGCTTGTGGTTAAATACGGCGTCTTTTGCCCCGAGGCTTTTCACGGGGCGCTCATCATAACAGGACGGACCCGCCCAAGACAGCGGCCGTCATAGGGACGCAAGCCGCCATGCAAGTGAAACACCTGCTGCTGATCGCCATCCTCGCACTGACCGCCGCTTGCTCGTCGACAAAAGAAGTCGTTGACGAAAACTTGAGCGAAGTCGAGTTGTACCAGCAGGCGCAGGCCGACCTGGACAACAACAGCTATACCAGTGCCACCGCCAAGCTGAAGGCTTTAGAGTCGCGCTACCCGTTCGGCCGTTATGCCGACCAGGCACAGCTCGAACTGATCTACGCCTACTATAAAAACTCCGAACCGGAAGCAGCCAAGTCCGCTGCCGAGCGTTTTATTCGCCTGCATCCGCAGCATCCAAACGTCGACTACGCCTACTACCTCAAGGGCCTGACCTCGTTTGACCAGGACGTTGGCCTGCTGGCGCGCTTCCTGCCGCTGGACATGACCAAGCGTGACCCGGGCGCTGCACGCGACTCCTACAACGAGTTCGCCCAGCTCACCAGCCGTTTCCCGAACAGCCGTTATGCTCCTGACGCCAAGCAACGCATGATTTACCTGCGTAACCTGCTGGCGGCATACGAAATCCACGTGGCCGACTACTACCTGACTCGTCAGGCTTATGTCGCAGCTGCCAACCGTGGCCGTTATGTGGTTGAGAACTTCCAGGAAACCCCTTCGGTCGGTGACGGCCTGGCGGTGATGGTTGAGTCTTACCAGCGCATGCACCTCGACCAACTGGCTGCCACCAGCCTTGAAGTGCTCAAGGACAACTACCCGAACCACCCAAGCCTGGTGAACGGCGAGTTTGTGCCGCAGGTTTCCGAGTCTGACAACCGTTCGTGGTTGAGCAAGGCCACTCTGGGCCTGATCGAGTCGTCGACACCGCTGCCTCCGGGTGAAACCCGCGCCAACCTCGACATCCAGAAGCAATACCAGGATGCCAAGGACGCGATTCCGTCGGAACTCAAAGCCAAAGACGCTGATGGCAACATCATCGAAGACCCGGAAGACACCAGCAAAAGCCGCTCGTGGTTCAGCTACATGACCTTTGGTCTGTTCGACTGATTGTTCGGCAATTAAAAAAGAGCCTTTCGAGGCTCTTTTTTTGTCTATGATTTGCCGCTGTGCGCCCGCCAAGTCCTTGGCTAAACTGGCTGACCTTTTCTCGAATAGCGGATAACCATGCTTCGTTTACTGATCTGGGCTGCTCTGATTGCGGCTGGCGTGTGGTTCTGGCGCAAATACAAAGCCAGCCTCCAGGCGCCTAAAAAACCGGCCGACCCGGGCGCACAACCGATGGTGCGTTGCGCCCACTGCGGCGTGCACCTGCCCCGCGATCGCGCCCTGAGCAAACAGCAGCAATGGTTCTGCTCGCAAGAGCACCTGCAGCAAGGGCCACAAGCCCCCCGCTAAAGCCAAAAGCTCGCTCCAATGGTGGTCACACCCTTGTAGGAGCGAGCTTGCCTCGCGATCTTTTGATCTTGGTTTTACGACTGCTGCGCAGCCGGACGTAGCCTCGCAAGGCTCGTCAACGGCTACGGGTTGGTGTGCTTTAAATCCGCCCGGTCGGCGCATACGGCGCCGGGTCGATAATCGGCTCACGGCCCAGCAGCAGGTCGGCAAACAACTGACACGACGCTGGCGCCAGCACCAGGCCGTTACGGTAGTGCCCGCAGTTAAGCCATAACCCGTCAAACCCTGACACCCGGCCAATGTACGGAATGCCTTCGGGCGAGCCCGGTCGCAGGCCTGCCCAATGCCCAACCAACTCGGCGTCAGCCAGCGCAGGAATCAGTTCAACAGCCGAAGCCTTAAGGCTTTCAAGCGCTACGTCAGTTGGCGTTTTATCAAAGCCTTCGTGTTCGAGCGTACTGCCAATCAGGATATGCCCATCCCGGCGCGGGATCGCATAACGGCCTTTTGCCAAGACCATGCTCGACAGCAGATCAGGCGCGCACTTGTACAAGATCATCTGCCCTTTTACCGGCTCTACTGGCAGCTCCAGGCCCAAAAGGCCCAGCAACTCGCCGCTCCAGGCACCCGCTGACAACACCACGTGGTCGCCGCGAATCTCACCCTGCGCGGTGTTCACACCGGCAATGGTGCTGCCCTCACGGATAAACCCCTGAACTTCACAGTGCTCATGGATCGTCACGTTCGCCATGGCGAGCAGCGCCGCTTTCAGTGACTTCACCAGCCGCGGGTTACGAACGTTCGCCACATCCGCCATGTAAATCGCCCGCGAGTAACCACCGCCCAGCACGGACACGGCCTGTTCAACTGCCGGAATCTCAACAGCGCTCAAAGGACGACCTTCACGCTGCGCCCACGCCAGCGCTTGCTCTTCGTCTTCAAGGTCTAGCCAGTACAAACCGGTGGTGTGGACTTCTGGATCAACACCGGTGGTGGTGAACAGCCGGTCGGCCAGTTGTGGATAAAAGTCCTGAGACCAATGTGCCAACGCCGTGACGGCCGGGTTGTAGCGCCAAGGGTACAGCGGCGAGACAATCCCGCCGCCCGCCCATGAAGACTCTTGCCCGACGCCACTGCGATCCAGCAAAACCACGTGTTCAACCTCCGCCGCCAGGTTAAACGCCGTCAGAAGCCCGATCACGCCACCGCCTACAATCACCACTCGTTGCTGCTTAGCCATCTATCCACTCAGCTCAAAAAATGCACATTAATCGTCAGCGCCCCCAACACTGTTGCCTTGTCAGGTCCGGGGCGGCGTTTGTATTGGCTGCCAGGCCCACGTGGTTCAACGTGTAGTCACCACAGGCGTCTCCCGCCATGGGCGAGTCTGCTCGACGTGTCGCCGTCAACAGGTAGGTGTGATCGGCGAGCTCATAGGTCATCAGGTAGTGCTGATTACCCGGGCTGACATTTTCCGCCCCACTGTATAAACCTTTTTTCGTATAAAAACGCTCAAGACTTTGGGATTGCTCTGACAACAGCAATACAAGTTGAGCGCGATAGCCGCGCTTCACTGAGTCGCTGTAAAGCGGATACGCGAACGCGCCAAGGATGCCGATGATCGCCACCACGATCATCAACTCCATCAACGTGAACCCTGCTCCATACCTTTTCATACCGTTGCCCTTACTGGATTTGCCGCCACATGATGCGTCGAAACTGCTGACGTACGGGTTCGCCCGCCTCGCTGTCTGTTGGCTGATAACGCGCATAAACGCTCTCCAGCACCGTACGTGAAGGGCCGCGCGCCCCAACGGCAGTCACACGGTAAAAGTGCGCTGAAGCAATACCCGGCAAGTGTGCAGGCGTTACGCCCACACCCAGGCTTTGAATACCGAACACGCCATCAGGCGCCTTAAGCCACAGCACACCGGACTGCGGGTCCAGGCCGGGCAAGACCTGCGTGCGGGCCGACAAAGGCGGCACGCATTGAGCCGGCGCGCTGCATACCAGCAGCTCACGCCACTGCGTCTGCACCTGCGCCTCGCCCATGCGCAGCCCCGTTTCCGCGGCCTGAAACGAGTGATTGGCAAACCACACACTGCCCGCCATTTTTTCTTGCTGCACGGCGCTCTGTAAGGAGGTAAGCCCCAGCACACTGAGCAACAGCAACAATGTGAGGCAAACCAACAGGACCATGCCCGACTGTTTACGCGGGTAATCACGCATAACTCCCCCTAACCCAGCCGATTACGCAGGGCCACCACCAGGTGGTAGGTCTGATCCTTTACCCGTGCCTTGGGATCGCGCAGTGTCAGGGCTATTTTCAGGCTGCGGATACTGGCCAAACTACTTGGGCTTTGTTCATAGCGCTGAACCGATGCCCCCGCTGCCGAACTGGCGACACCAAACGTCACCTCAAACGCCGCCACGTTATCCAGCAGCACCGCTTTACCCGGGCCAGTCTTGAGCTGCCCGTTCTCAAACCAGTAAACAACGTTACGTAATGCAAAGGCGGTTTCACCGGGTTCAAGCGGCCCAGGCTGCCCGGCATAGGCCTGTGCATAACGTTTACAGTCTGACACCACCGTCCAGTCCGGCCGGGCGCCCTGCAGGCCGACATCGCCACTGACGAACCGCCACGACCTGGAACCCGCTGCGCCCTGCCATGAAACAGGCGTCTGGAACACCGCAGGCGCATTGATGATGCTGTCTGTCGACAGGCAGCCAAACATGCCAATCATGCGAATTTCCTGCGCGATTTTGCTCAGTACAAAACGGGCGTCTTCCTGGGCGATGGCGGCGGCATACTGCGCAAGGTAAGTCTCACGAGCACTTAAAAAAACCTGAGTGCCCCCCGACACCAGCAGCACGCCCAGCGCCAGGGCAATCAGCAGCTCTAGCAGACCAAACCCGGCATTGCAGCGTGTCATGAGGCACCCACCGCGAACCCGGATGCAATCTGGCTGGTCAGGGTGAATGTTTGCAGCGACTCCCCGGGGCGCCTGTCATCCCATTCCAGTGTGATGGCCACCTCACGCTCATTGATCGCAATGCTGCCCTTGGCACTTGCCCCGCCGAATTGGCGAACATTGCGTTTGAAGTCACTCAAATCCTGGCCCAGCACACTGTGCAGCCCCACTCCGGCAGACGACCCGGCGTAATCTGCAGCAGGGTTTGCGCGAATACGATCCAGCATGTCGTAGGCAATAAAACTGGCCTGGGTGGTCATTAACGCGCTGTCGGTGTGTTTCAGCGCATTCAGCTGTACGGCGGCAGCCCCCAGCAGCCCGCTGGCCAAAATAACCGTCGCCACCAGCACCTCAATCAAGGTGACTCCACTTTGCCGGCGTTTATCCGATCGATTCATGTACGCCACCCTGGCCTTCACTCGCCGACACATCCTGTGTCGACCTGCCAAAAGCCTAGCCCTGCACACGGGCCATGTTTGTAGGATCTGGCTGGTAAAGCACCGGGACTAATCGTCCATTCAGGTCAGCTACCTAACCCTGATAACGCTTTAAACATGCTGAAATCGTTGCGTGAGCAGCACCCGTCATAGCTGAGCTATACCAATACAAGCGCAAGGAGTGCGCGAAGGCATGACCAAGGAGGACAACGTGTACCAACACGGCATGAGCATGATCCACCTGTTGTTCACGCTGGCGATTGTCGCGATTACCGCGCAATTCGCCGGCCCGGCCTACGGCGTTCTGGTTGAACAGCAACGCCGTCAGGTCGCGGCCGAACAATTGGCCAGCGGTTTGCGCAATGCGCGCACCGAGGCGCTGGTCCGCCACAACTATGTAGTGGTACACGCGCTGGAAGACGATTGGAGCAAAGGCTGGAGGATTATTCTGGATAAGAGCGGCCGGGGGCACCTGGATGAGAGCAACCCGGTACTTGCCCACAGGCAAGGCAACGCGCAAATACCGATTGCCGGTAATACGCCGGTAAAACATTACGTACGGTTCAACCCGCTGGGCGAACCGTTATTAAGTGGCGGGGCATTTCAGGCGGGAACATTACATATTTGCCAGGCCGACACCACTCTGAGCCACTACCAGGTGGTACTCGCCAAGAGCGGTCGCATCAGCCTGCGCAGCGATCAAGCGACGCAGGCATTGTGCGCCATGGCTTAAATCAGGGAGCGAACGCGCAGTTCTTTAGGCATCGAAAAGGTGATGTTCTCTTCGCGGCCAGCCAGTTCGTCTGCCCCTGTTGCGCCCCAGGCATGCAACTGCTGAATCACACCGCGCACCAGTACCTCAGGCGCCGACGCCCCTGCGGTAATACCAATGTGCTGTACACCGTCAAACCAGCTTTTTTGCAGGTCTTCGGCGCCATCAATCAGGTAAGCCGGGGTGGCCATGCGTTCAGCCAGCTCGCGCAAGCGGTTGGAGTTGGAACTGTTCGGGCTGCCCACCACCAAGACCACGTCGCACTCGTCGGCCAGTTGCTTGACCGCATCCTGGCGGTTTTGCGTGGCGTAGCAGATGTCGTCCTTGCGCGGGCCGCCAATGGCCGGGAAGCGCGAACGCAGCGCGTCGATCACACGACTGGTGTCGTCCATCGACAAGGTGGTCTGAGTCACAAACGCGAGTTTTTCGGGGTTGTTGACGTGCAGGTTGGCGACATCTTTTTCGTCTTCAACCAGATAAATCGCACCGCCATTGCTCGCGTCGTACTGCCCCATGGTGCCTTCGACTTCCGGGTGCCCGGCGTGGCCGATCAGGATGCACTCACGGCCATCGCGGCTGTAGCGTGCCACTTCGATGTGCACCTTGGTCACCAGCGGGCAGGTGGCATCGAACACTTTAAGGCCACGGCCTGCCGCTTCGGTACGCACGGCCTGGGAAACGCCGTGGGCACTGAAAATCACGATGACGTCATCCGGCACCTGGTCCAGCTCTTCAACAAAGATCGCGCCACGGGAGCGCAGGTCTTCGACCACAAATTTGTTGTGCACCACTTCGTGGCGAACATAAATAGGCGGACCGAAGACTTCCAGAGCGCGATTGACGATTTCAATCGCTCGGTCCACCCCAGCGCAGAAGCCACGGGGGTTGGCGAGTTTGATGTGCATGCTGAGCCTCGTGGGTCGCGCAGAAAAATAATGCCAATCAGGCCCGGCACACGCCGAGCTCTGAATTACAGCGCTTTAACGTCTTTGATTTCCACGTCGAAGGTCAGGGTTTTGCCTGACAACGGGTGGTTGAAATCAATGGTCACTTGCTCGTCGTCAAAGGCTTTGACCACACCCGGCAGCTCGGTGTTGGCCGCGTCATTGAAGATCACCAGCAAACCTTCAGACAGGTCCATGTCCTTGAACTGCGAACGTGGAATGATCTGTACGTTTTGCGGGTTAGGCTGGCCGAACGCGTTTTCCGGGAGGATCTCCAGGGTGCGTTTGTCGCCCGCCTTGAAGCCGAACAAGGCGGCTTCAAAACCTGGCAACAGGCTGCCATCACCCACCTTGAAAGTCGCCGGGGACTTGTCGAATGTACTGTCGACGGTGTCGCCATTCTCCAGGCGCAATGCGAAATGCAGCGTGACTTCCGTGTTCTGGCCAATACGTTGCTCAGTCATGAGCCGGTTCTCCAGACTTTTTACTTTTGAACATATCCAGTGCCAGCATCACCGCGCCCACGCAAATCGCGCTGTCGGCGAAGTTGAAGGCCGGGAAATACCAGCGGTTTTGCCAATGCACCAGGATGAAATCAACCACATGACCGTACACAATCCGGTCATACAGGTTGCCCAGCGCGCCGCCCAAAATCAGCGCCAGCGCAATCGCCAACCAGGTGTCATTGCGCCCAAGGCGCTTGAGCCAGACGATAAG
The DNA here is from genome assembly GCF_029959305.1 of Pseudomonas sp. PS01297. Taxonomy (NCBI): domain Bacteria; kingdom Pseudomonadati; phylum Pseudomonadota; class Gammaproteobacteria; order Pseudomonadales; family Pseudomonadaceae; genus Pseudomonas; species Pseudomonas sp. PS01297. The sequence goes on along the minus strand of NZ_JASCPQ010000045.1, from coordinate 12,424 downwards.
CACGGCGCTGACCACAATGGCGATCAGGGCAAACAGCCAACGCTGCCAGCCAGCACTGTCGGCCAAAAAGCTGAAGGCCGCGCCGGTGTTGTAAGCCAGCGTCCAGCTGAACAGGTCCGGGATGACCACAATTTGCTGGTACATCTGCAAGGCGTTGTCGAAATAGACCTTGCTGGTCAGGTCAATGACCAGGACCAGCACAGTCAACCAGAGCCAGCCCAGGCGCCCGAAGCGCCCGGCAGTGCTGGTGTTAGGCATAGTGACGTACCTCGCCGGTGCCGCTGATGTTGTCAACGCAACGGCCGCAGATTTCCGGATGCTCCGGGTTCACGCCCACGTCTTCACGGCAATGCCAGCAGCGCGCGCACTTGGCGTGTGCCGACTTGACCACTTTGAGCTTGAGGCCCGGTACTTCGGTGACCACAGCGTCAGCCGGTGCCAGCGAAAAAGGCGCAACACTGGCGGTAGAGGTGATCAGGACGAAGCGCAGTTCGTTGCTCAGCTTGGACAGGTCTGCGGCCAGTTCAGCTTCGGCGAACAAGGTCACTTCTGCCTGCAAGTTGCCGCCAATGGCCTTGGCTGCGCGCAGGTTTTCCATTTCCTTGTTGACCGCCACCTTGACCGCCATGATCCGCTCCCAGTAGTCGCGGTCCAGCTCGGTGCCTTCCGGCAGTTCGCTCAGGCCGTCATACCAGGTGTTGAGCATGACCGATTCGTTGCGCTCGCCCGGCAGGTATTGCCACAGTTCGTCGGCGGTGAAGGCCAGGATCGGAGCGATCCAGCGCACCAGCGCTTCAGAGATGTGGAACAGCGCGGTCTGGCACGAACGGCGGGCCTTGCTGTTGGCGCCCGTGGTGTACTGGCGGTCCTTGATGATGTCGAGGTAGAAACCACCGAGTTCCTGAACGCAGAAGTTGTGTACTTTGGAGTACACGTTCCAGAAACGGTATTCGCCGTAGTGCAGCTCCAGCTCACGTTGCAGCAACAAGGCGCGGTCTACTGCCCAACGGTCCAGCGCGAGCATTTCATCAGCAGGCAGCAGGTCGGTGGCCGGGTTGAAGCCGGTGAGGTTGGAAAGCAGGAAGCGCGCGGTGTTACGGATACGCCGGTAGGCGTCCGCGCTGCGTTGCAGGATCTGGTCAGACACTGCGATTTCGCCCGAGTAGTCGGTCGAGGCCACCCACAGACGCATGATGTCAGCGCCCAAGGTGTCGTTGACCTTCTGCGGTGCAATCACGTTGCCCAGCGACTTGGACATTTTGCGGCCCGCTTCGTCCACGGTGAAACCGTGAGTCAGCAGTTCGCGGTACGGTGCGTGGTTGTCGATGGCGCAGCCGGTCAGCAAGGACGAGTGGAACCAGCCACGGTGTTGGTCAGAACCTTCCAGGTACAGATCGGCACGCGGGCCGGTCTCGTGGCCCATCGGGTGCGAACCGCGCAGCACGTGCCAATGGGTCGTACCCGAATCGAACCATACGTCCAGCGTGTCGCTGATTTTGTCGTACAGCGGCGCTTCGTCGCCCAACAGCTCGGCAGCGTCCAGTTTGAACCAGGCTTCGATGCCTTCGACTTCAACGCGCTTGGCCACTTCTTCCATCATTTCGACAGTACGTGGGTGCAGCTCACCGCTTTCCTTGTTCAGGAAGAACGGGATCGGCACGCCCCAGTTGCGTTGACGCGAGATGCACCAGTCTGGACGATTGGCGATCATCGAATGCAGACGCGCCTGGCCCCAGGCCGGTACGAACTGGGTGTCTTCGATGGCTTGCAGTGCGCGGGTACGCAGGGTGTCGCCCGCTACCGGCTCTTTGTCCATACCGATAAACCACTGCGCGGTTGCGCGGTAGATCAGCGGGGTTTTGTGACGCCAGCAGTGCATGTAGCTGTGGCTGATGGTTTCGGTGAACATCAACGCGTCGACTTCGGTCAGCTTGTCGATGATGTTCTGGTTGGCTTTCCAGATGAACTGGCCACCGAAGAACTCCAGCGACGGCACGTACACGCCATTGCTTTGAACCGGGTTGATGATGTCGTCGTTGACCATGCCATAGGCTTTGCAGGTCACGAAGTCGTCTACGCCGTAAGCCGGTGCGGAGTGAACCACGCCGGTGCCAGCGCCCAGTTCAACGTACTCAGCCAGGTAAACCGGCGACAGACGGTCGTAGAACGGGTGACGGAAGTTGATCAGTTCCAGTGCCGAACCGGTGGTGGTGGCGATCACCGAACCTTGCAGGTTGTAACGCGCCAGGCTCGATTCAACCAGTTCTTCAGCGAGCACCAACAGTTTGTCGCCCACGTCGACCAGCGCGTAGGTGAACTCCGGGTGCACGTTCAGCGCCTGGTTGGCCGGGATGGTCCACGGGGTGGTGGTCCAGATCACGATCGCAGCCGGCTTGCTCAAGGTTGCCAGGCCAAAGGCCTCGGCCAGCTTGGCGTCATCGGCAACCGGGAAGGCAACGTCGATGGCCGACGACTTTTTGTCCTGGTATTCGACTTCTGCTTCAGCCAGGGCTGAGCCGCAATCGAAGCACCAGTTCACCGGCTTCAGACCTTTAAAGACGAAACCGCCTTTGACGATTTCGGCCAAGGCACGGATTTCACCGGCCTCGTTTTTGAAGTCCATGGTTTTGTACGGATTGGCGAAGTCACCCAACACACCCAGACGGATGAACTCAGACTTCTGGCCTTCGATCTGCTCGGTCGCGTAAGCACGGCACAGCTCGCGGGTTTTATCCGCGGACAGGTTTTTACCGTGAGTCACTTCGACCTTGTGCTCAATAGGCAGACCGTGACAGTCCCAGCCCGGTACGTACGGCGCATCGAAACCGGCGAGGGTTTTCGAACGCACGATCATGTCTTTCAGAATTTTGTTCAGCGCATGACCGATGTGAATCGTACCGTTGGCGTACGGAGGACCGTCGTGAAGTACGAACTTCGGACGATCCTTACTAATCTCGCGCAACTTCCCGTACAGGCCAATGCTGTCCCAGCGCTGCAAAATTTGCGGTTCGCGCTGTGGCAGGCCGGCCTTCATTGGGAAGGCTGTGTCCGGAAGGTTTAACGTGGATTTGTAGTCGGTCATTTCAGGCTCTTTTTAAGCGGTTGACCCAGCCAAAAGGCTCGGGCGGCGGCGACGTCCGCATTGATCGCCGTCTTGAGCGCCTCCAGGGAGGCAAAACGCTGCTCATCACGCAGCTTGTGGTGGAATGCCACGGTCAATCGCTGGCCATACAAATCGCCAGCGAAATCCAATAGATGTACTTCAAGATGGGCGTTGCCATCCCCTGCTACGGTAGGTCTGACGCCGATATTAGCGACGCCGGGCCAGGTTTTGCCGTCGATCTCGACGCTCACCAGGTACACCCCGGTCAACGGAACACGACGACGCTTGAGCTGGATATTGGCGGTTGGCGTGCCCAATTGGCGCGCCAGCTTTTGCCCGTGCAATACCGTACCGGCAATCTGGAACGGGCGGCCCAGCAAGCGCTCTGCCTGGGCAAAATCGCCCTTGGCCAGCGCATCACGCACCTGGGTGCTGCTGATGCGCACGCCGTCCAGCTCAACGGTTTGCGCGGCTTCGACGGTAAAGTTCTGCATGACACCTGCTTGTTGCAGGAAGTCAAAATCACCGACCCGGTCGCAGCCAAAGCGGAAGTCGTCACCGACCTCAAGGTGCTGCACACCCAGGCCATCGACCAGGATCGTGTCGACAAACTCGGCCGCGCTGAGCTTGCACAGGCGTTGATTGAACGCCAGGCACAGCACCCGATCAACCCCGGCGTCAGCCAGCAGCTGCAATTTGTCGCGCAGGCGGGCCAGACGCGCCGGAGCGGTTTCAGGGGCAAAGAATTCGCGCGGCTGGGGCTCAAAAATCACCACGCAGCTGGGCACGCCCAACTCCAGTGCACGTTCACGCAGCCGCTCCAGGATAGCCTGGTGACCACGGTGTACACCGTCAAAGTTGCCAATAGTGGCGACACAGCCCCGATCTTGGGGCCGCAGATTGTGAAGGCCTCGAACCAGCTGCATAACGCGCTTCTTGCTCATAAAGTGGCCGATTATAACCACACCCGGCCCGTGACGACAGGCGACAGCGCAAGGCAAATCAGGTCAAACCGACAAAATAGACGTTTGACCGTAATTTTCCTTACATCAGAGACTTGCGGGCGAAATCCTTCAAACGCAAGCCCAACAGCAACAACATACCGAAATAAGCCAATATGCCAGCAGCCACCAAGCCGCCAAGGCGCATAAAGCGCTCGAGCATATGGCCTTGATCCCAGGCGGGCATAACGTGCATCAAGCCCATCAGCACCGCCGACATCACGGCAACCGCCAACACCAGTTTGAACAGGTACAGCGACCAGCCCGGCTGGGCGATAAACAGCTTTTGCTTGCGCAACTGCCAGAACAGCAGCCCGGCGTTAATGCACGCGCCCACGCTAATGGCCAAGGCAAGCCCGGCGTGCTGCAGCGGCACGATAAACACCAGGTTGAGCAACTGCGTCACCACCAGGGTGAACACGGCAATTTTTACCGGGGTGCGGATGTTTTGTTGCGCATAGAAGCCGGGCGCCAGCACTTTGATCAGGATCAAACCGAGCAAACCGACCGAGTACGCCATCAGGGCGCGCTGGGTCATCGCCGCATCCAGGGCACTGAACTCACCGTATTGAAACAACGAGACGGTCAGCGGTTCCGCCAGGATCGCCAAGGCCAGTGCACACGGCAACACCAGCAAAAAGCACAGGCGCAGCCCCCAATCGAGAATTCGCGAGTACTCCTGTCGGTCTTTATTGGCGTAGGTTTTGGACAGCGTTGGCAGCAGGATTGTGCCCAGCGCCACCCCGAGCACACCGGACGGCAATTCCATCAAGCGGTCTGCGTAGTACATCCAGGACACCGACCCGGCCACCAGAAAGGAGGCAAAAATTGTGTTGATGATCAGCGAAATCTGACTGACCGACACCCCCAGAATGGCCGGCACCATCTGTTTCATTACGCGCCATACACCGGTATCGCGCAAATTGAGGCGCGGCAGCACCAGCATGCCGATTTTTTTCAGGTGCGGGAGTTGGAACAGCAACTGCGCAAGGCCACCGGCCAGCACCGCCCAGCCCAGCGCCATTACGGGCGGGTCAAAGTACGGGGTCAGGAACAGGGCAAAGATGATCATGCTGACGTTGAGCAGCGTCGGCACGAACGCCGGCACCGAAAAGCGGTTCCAGGTATTGAGGATCGCCCCGGCCAGCGATGACAACGAGATCAGCAATATATAAGGAAAGGTCACCCGCAACATGTTGGAGGTGAGCTCAAACTTCTCTGGCGTGCTGGCAAACCCTGGCGCCGTGGCCCAGATCACCCAAGGCGCAGCCAGCATGCCCAGCACGGTGACGATGGCCAGCACCAGCGTCAGCAACCCGGCGACATAGGCCACAAACGTGCGCGCGGCCTCCTCGCCCTGCTGATTTTTGTATTCGGCCAGAATCGGCACAAACGCTTGCGAAAAAGCGCCTTCGGCGAAAATCCGGCGCAGCAGATTGGGCAGCTTAAAGGCAATAAAGAACGCATCTGTGGCCATACCCGCGCCAAACATACGCGCCACGATAGTGTCCCGGACAAAGCCCAGAACCCTTGAAATCATGGTGATGGAGCTGACAGCAGCCAACGACTTGAGCAAATTCATTGAAAGAGTTTTTGCCTTTAGAGAAAGAGCAGGCGAACAAAGCGTTCACTTATGCGATACTGCGCGCCGCAACAGCACAGAGCCAAGCTCGCGAGTTTACAGGTCAAGCGCCGGAAATAAATCTCCCGTCTCCCTCGATCAACCACTCAGCGGCTCGAATCAATCGCCCTTGACAAGAGTTGTCGTCATCGGCATGATTCGCGGCCTATTTTGTTTGTTAATTCCAAAAGTCTTTCGAGGAGCTCGACGGTGGCCAACACACCTTCCGCCAAAAAACGTGCAAAACAGGCTGAGAAGCGTCGCAGCCACAACGCCAGCCTGCGTTCCATGGTTCGTACCTACATCAAGAATGTAGTTAAAGCCATCGACGCAAAAGACGCTGTTAAAGCGCAAGCTGCTTATGTTCTGGCTGTCCCTGTTATCGACCGTATGGCCGATAAAGGCATCATCCACAAGAACAAAGCTGCTCGCCATAAGAGCCGCCTGAATGGCCACGTCAAGGCGTTGAACCTTGCGACTGCTGCTTAAGCGATAAGCTTTTAAAAAAACCGACCCCAGGGTCGGTTTTTTATTGCCTGCGATTTGGTAAAACCTTGTAGGAGCGAGCTTGCTCGCGATCTTTTGAGGTTAAAAGATCAAAAGATCGCAGCCTTCGGCAGCTCCTGCACAGTCACTTACCGCTTTTATCAGCGCTGCGGCCACGGCAAGATCGGGATCGCGGTCACCGCATTCTGCGGGCTGCCTTCGATCAGGCGGTCGCTGTACACCAGATACACCAGCGTGTTGCGCTTTTTGTCGAGAAAGCGCACCACTTGCATGGTCTTGAAGACCAGCGAAGTGCGCTCCTTGAACACCTCTTCGCCATCTTTCAAATCACCCTTAAAGCTGATCGGACCGGTCTGACGACAGGCCAATGACGCTTCAGCGCGATCTTCCGCCAGGCCCAGACCACCTTTCATGCCGCCAGTCTTGGCCCGCGACAGGTAGCAGGTCACGCCATCCACCTTCGGGTCATCGAATGCCTCGACCACAATGCGGTCGTTCGGCCCAACAAATTTGAACACGGTCGACACCGTGCCAATTTCCTCAGCCGATGCCAACAGAGGCACCGCCAAGATCAAACCCAACAGACCGCTAAGCAAGCGCATTCAACACCTCAATTCAAACCAGGATCAGGTTATCGCGGTGAACCAACTCAGGTTCAGCCATGTAACCCAACAAGCTGACAATCGCCTCAGACGACTGCCCAATAATTTTTTGCGCTTCAGCCGCACTGTAGTTGGCCAGGCCTCGGGCAATTTCTCGCCCGTCAGGCGCCACACACACCACCATTTCGCCACGACGGAACCCGCCCTGCACGGCTTTGACACCTACTGGCAACAAGCTTTTATGCCCTTCGGACAATGCCGCCACAGCACCGGCATCCAGTACCAGGGTGCCGCGCGTTTGCAGATGCCCGGCCAGCCACTGCTTGCGCGCCGCCAGCATGCCACGCTCAGGCGACAACAATGTACCCAGGCGCTCGCCTGCCTTCAGACGGTCCAGCACACGCTCCAGGCGACCACCCACAATGATGGTATGCGCTCCGGAACGCGCCGCCAGACGCGCCGCACGCAGCTTGGTCTGCATGCCGCCGCGACCCAGCGCACCACCGGTACCGCCCGCCACTGCATCCAGCGCAGGATCATCGGCACGCGCCTCATAGATAAGCTTGGCGTCCGGATTGTTGCGCGGGTCCGCATCGAACATGCCGTCACGGTCGGTCAGGATCACCAGCAGGTCAGCCTCGACCAGGTTGGCCACCAGCGCCGCCAGCGTGTCGTTGTCACCAAAACGGATTTCGTCCGTGACTACGGTGTCGTTTTCGTTGATCACCGGGATCACACCCAACTCAACCAGGGCGCGCAAGGTGCTGCGGGCGTTCAGGTAGCGCTTGCGATCAGACAAATCGTCATGGGTCAGCAGAATCTGCGCAGTGTGCCGCGAATGCTCGGCAAAGCTCGACTCCCACGCCTGCACCAAGCCCATCTGGCCAATCGCGGCGGCCGCCTGCAGCTCGTGCATTGCACTGGGTCGGACCGTCCAGCCCAAGCGGCTCATGCCGGCCGCCACTGCGCCCGAAGACACCAGCACCAACTCTACGCCCGCCTCATGCAAGGCCACCATCTGCTCGACCCACACGCCCATCGCGGCGCGATCCAGGCCCTTGCCATCTGCTGTCAGCAATGCGCTGCCGATTTTCACAACCCAACGCTGCGCACCTGTCACCTTGCTCCGCATCATCATCCAACCTATGCCTGAGAGCAGCGCGACCGAGCGCCACCCATGGATTTATTCTTGATTACAGTTTCACAGATACCAAAACGCCGCTCAATTGAGCGGCGCTGTAGTTTACTGCAACGAATCAGTCGCGGACGTAAATGATTTCTGGACCATCTTCGTCATCAACATCTTCTTCGTCCCAGTCATCATCACCCATGTCATGGACGCTCTTCACGCCGCTGCGACGCAGGGCACGCTTGTCATCCAGGGCTTGAAGCTGCGCACGCGCTTCGTCTTCGATGCGCTGATCAAGATCGGCCAGCTCTTCTTTGTACACCGGATCGTTGGCCAGACGGTCAGCACGGTCTTCAAGATAGCGCATGATGTCGTGGCACAGCTTGTCGGTACCGATTTTGGCAATCGCCGAAATCACGTACACAGGGCCGGTCCACTCCAGACGATCAACCACTTCTTTAACGCGCGCATCGTGCTCGTCTTCCGGCAGCGAGTCGCACTTGTTCAGCACCAACCAACGGTCACGCTCAGCCAGCGACGGGCTGAACTTGATCAGTTCGTTAACGATCACTTCAGCGGTATCAGCCGCGCTATCAGTGCCTTCAACCGGCGCCATGTCGACGAGGTGCAACAGCAGACGGGTACGCGCCAAGTGCTTGAGGAAGCGAATCCCCAGACCCGCGCCATCCGAAGCACCTTCGATCAAGCCCGGAATGTCGGCAATCACGAAGCTCTTCCAGCGATCAACACTCACCACACCCAGGTTTGGCACCAGAGTGGTGAACGGGTAATCAGCCACTTTTGGCTTGGCCGCAGACACCGAACGAATAAAGGTACTTTTGCCCGCGTTCGGCAAGCCCAGCAGACCGACGTCAGCCAGTACCTTCAATTCCAGCTTGAGGTCACGCTGCTCACCCGGCTTACCCGGCGTGGTCTGGCGTGGCGCACGGTTGGTACTGGATTTGAAACGGGTGTTGCCCAAGCCGTGCCAGCCGCCGTGTACAACCAGCAAACGCTGACCCGGAACCGTCAGGTCACCGATGATTTCCTGGGTGCCAGCGTCAATGACGGTAGTGCCCACCGGCACACGCAGTACCAGGTCTTCGCCCTTGCGGCCGGTGCAATCGGTGCTGCCACCGTTAGAGCCACGCTGCGCGTCAAAGTGACGGGTGTAGCGGTAGTCAACCAGGGTGTTCAGGTTCTCGTCAGCGACCATGTAGATCGAGCCGCCGTCACCACCATCACCACCGTTAGGACCACCGTTTTCGATGAACTTCTCACGACGGAAACTCATGCAACCGTTACCACCGTCGCCTGCTTTTACTTTGATCGATACTTCATCTACAAACTTCATAACAAAACACGCCTCTCGTCATCAGGACGAGCCGATAAAAACCAAGACATAAGACTCTTGCAAAAATGAGCGCAGCGACCCAATCAACAGCCGTTAAATCCAGCGCCTAAGCCCATACAAACAGTTTTGCAAGAGACTCACCCCACAAACGAAAAAGCCCCGTCGCAAGACAGGGCTCTTCCAGCTACCAAGCTATTACGCTGCGACGACTTCAGTCTTCGGAACGATGCTTACGTAGCGGCGACCGAAGGCGCCTTTAACCTGGAACTTGATCACGCCTTCCACTTTCGCGAACAGGGTGTGATCTTTGCCCATACCAACGCCGTAGCCAGCGTGGAATTGGGTGCCGCGCTGACGCACGATGATGTTGCCCGGAACGATAGCCTGGCCGCCATACATCTTCACGCCAAGGCGTTTGGCTTCTGAGTCGCGACCGTTACGGGTACTACCACCAGCTTTTTTGTGTGCCATGAGTCAATTCTCCTAGTGAGGAATTAGGCTGAAATTAAGCCTGAATACCGGTGATTTTGATCTCGGTGTACCACTGGCGGTGGCCCATACGCTTCATGTGGTGCTTACGACGACGGAACTTGATGATGCGTACTTTATCGTGACGACCTTGGGAGATCACTTCAGCAACAACAGTGGCGCCAGCAACAACTGGAGCGCCGATATTTACGTCGTCGCCATTGGCGACCAACAGAACGCGATCAAAAGTGACGGATTCGCCAGTAGCGACTTCCAGTTTCTCGATCTTCAGGTATTCACCCGGTGCTACTTTGTATTGCTTGCCACCAGTAACGATTACTGCGTACGACATGGTATTTCTCCGATAATCCTGCTCACCCAGCGCTTTATAGGTAAAGGTATTGGCTGGCATGGCTGCATGGGGCTGGAACGGCCCAAGTGCAATTGCGTAAGGCAGGTGCTGCCCAGGAAGTTCAGGGTGCGCGATTGTACGCAAGCCTCGCGGGTGTTGCAAGGGGCCGTCCATCGCGCCTTGACAGGCCCAGCCCCCCGACCTAGCATGCCGCGCAACCCTTCTGGAGCACCTGTCGCTGATGCAACCCCAAGCTTTCTACCGCGCGGTGGCGGACGATTTTAGCGCCGTCGACGGCATCATCAAGAAGCAGCTGACTTCACGCGTACCGCTGGTCTCAAAAATTGGCGACTACATCACTTCGGCCGGCGGCAAACGCCTTCGTCCTTTATTAGTGTTGTTGTGCGGCAAGGCCCTGGGCCGTGAAGGCGATGACCTGCGCTTGCTGGCTGCCACCATTGAGTTCCTGCACACCGCGACCCTGCTGCATGACGACGTGGTCGACATGTCCGGCATGCGCCGTGGCCGCAAGACCGCCAACGCCACCTGGGGCAACGCCCCGAGCGTGCTGGTGGGCGACTTCCTGTACTCGCGCTCCTTCGAAATGATGGTCGAGCTGGGCTCGATGCCGGTGATGAAGATTCTTTCACAAGCCACCCGCATCATTGCCGAAGGCGAAGTGTTGCAGCTGTCCAAGGTCCGCGACGCCAGCACCACCGAAGAAACCTACATGGAAGTCATCCGCGGCAAGACCGCCATGCTCTTTGAAGCATCGACCCACAGCGCCGCCGCGCTGGCCGGTGCAACCCCTGAGCAACGCGAAGCCTTGCGCACGTTTGGCGACCACCTGGGCGTGGCTTTCCAACTGGTTGACGACCTGCTCGACTACCGTGGTGACGCCGAAACCCTGGGCAAAAACGTCGGTGACGATCTGGCAGAAGGCAAACCGACCTTGCCGCTGATCTACACCATGCGTGAAGGCACCCCCGAGCAGGCTGCTCTGGTGCGTACGGCCATTCAAAAAGGCGGCATTGAAGACCTCGAAAGCATTCGTGCGGCCGTGGAAGCCTCGGGCTCGCTGGAATACACCGCACAATTGGCCCGCGACTTCGTTGCCCGCGCCATTGCCTGCCTTGAAGCCCTGCCGCCAAGCGAATATCGCGATGCGCTGGTTGAGCTGAGTGAGTTTGCGGTAGCCCGCACGCACTGATCCTTGTAGCCGCTGCCGCAGGCTGCGATAAGGGCCGCAGGACCTTCAAAAATTGAGGGTCGCTGCGCAACCCATCGCAGCCTGACGGCAGCGGCTACAGTGTTCGCCGTGCTTGCCCCACCCCTTCGGCACAAAAACCCTATATAATGCGCGCCTTTTAGCCATCCTGACTTTTAAGGAGCTTTAGTGAGCACGTTGCCACCCTGCCCAAAATGCAATTCCGAATACACCTACGAAGACGGCGCACAGCTGATCTGCCCGGAATGCGCCCATGAGTGGTCCGCCAACGGCGACGCTGACGAAGCCAGCGATGTAAAAGTCTACAAAGACTCCGCAGGCACAGTGCTGAACGACGGCGACACCATCACCGTGATCAAGGATTTGAAAATCAAGGGCACGTCCCTGGTGGTCAAAGTGGGCACCAAGGTTAAAAACATTCGCCTGTGCGATGGCGATCACGACATCGACTGCAAAATCGACGGCATCGGCCCAATGAAGCTCAAGTCCGAGTTCGTGCGCAAAGTCTGATCCTGTGGCTGACCTTCCTGCGTCCGCGCAGGAAGGGGTCATTCCCCGCAACACTTTCCCCGCCCCGCCCAAAAGCCAGCCGACGTTGACCCACAGCAGTTTTTACGTAGAAAAAAAAGAAATCCGCCAATAGGCACTTGCTATTAACTGAATAAGAATTATTCTCATTGTCATTCATCTAGGAGATGACAACGATGACTTATTTAATTGATGCATGGCTGGACCGTCCACACCCTTACCTGCGAATCCTGCACCGGGAAACCGGCGAAGTCTGCGCGGTACTGGAAGAAGAAGCGCTAAACGAACTGCAAGACCAGGGTGACCTGGACTTCAACGGCCTCAACTCAAGCGAGCCGCTGGTGCTCAAAGAGCTGGTGCGTAACCTGTTCCTGTTTTGCTATGCCCGGGCATTGCGCCCCATCGGCACCGCAGAACCTCACGAACACCACGCCAAAATAGAAATATGACCGCACGATGCAGCTAAACGGCCCTGTAGGAGCGAGCTTGTCTCGCGATCTTTTAAAAGATCAAAAGATCGCGAGACAAGCT
>NZ_JASCPQ010000044.1:0-41465 GCF_029959305.1 Pseudomonas sp. PS01297 | reverse complement strand
GATCAGCGCTTCTGACCCAAAACCCCTGTAGGAGCGAGCTTGCCTCGCGATCTTTTGACCGTTAAATGATCGCGAGGCAAGCTCGCTCCTACCGTCTCAATCCGGGATCGGCAGGTTCAGGCTTTCTTTCACTTCTTCCATCACGATGTAGCTCTTGGACTCCCGCACGTGAGGCAGCTTGAGCAATATGTCGCCCAGCAGTTTGCGGTACGAGGCCATTTCGCTGATCCGCGCCTTGACCAAATAGTCGAAGTCACCGGACACCAGATGACACTCCAGCACATGGGGCAGTTTCAGAACGGCGCGTCGGAATTCTTCAAACGTGTCGCCAGATTTGTAGTCGAGGCTGATTTCGACAAACACCAGCAAACTGCCCTGCAAGTGCTGCGGGTTGAGCCTGGCGTTGTAGCCCATGATGATCCCTTCGCGTTCCAGCCTGCGTACGCGCTCGGTGCAGGGCGTGGTCGACAGCCCGACTTTCTCGCCCAGCTCGGTAAACGAGATGCGCCCGTCGGCCTGCAGAATGCGCAAAATATTGCGGTCGATCTTGTCTAATTCACGCTTTGTTTGGTGATTTGTGCGCATAGGAGATTCTCCTTTGTCAAAAGCGTTTTGGCCGAGAATTGTCGCCAAATATAGCTGGTTATACAGTGAAACTCACTGGCTAAAGCTTCTTATACTGCGCGCATCTTCGCTTTGAATAATAAACGTCTGCGGCGGGCCGCGATGAGGGATAAAAATATGCGCGTTATGGTATTGGGTGGCGGCGTGATTGGCACAGCCAGCGCCTATTATCTGGCCCGAGCCGGGTTCGACGTGGTCGTGGTAGACCGTCAGCCTGCCGTGGCAATGGAAACCAGCTTTGCCAACGCCGGCCAGGTTTCGCCTGGCTATGCCTCACCGTGGGCCGCGCCGGGCGTGCCGCTCAAAGCCATCAAGTGGCTGATGGAGCGCCACGCACCGTTGGCGATCAAGGCCACTGGCGACATCGACCAATACCTGTGGATGGCGCAGATGCTGCGCAACTGCACCGCCAGTCGTTATGCCGTGAACAAAGAGCGCATGGTGCGTCTGTCCGAGTACAGCCGTGACTGCCTCGATGAACTGCGCGCAGAAACCGGCATTGCCTACGAGGCCCGCAACCTCGGTACCACGCAACTGTTCCGCACCCAGGCGCAACTGGACGGCGCGGCCAAAGACATCGCCGTCCTCAAAGAGTCGGGCGTGCCGTTTGAGCTGCTCGACCGTGAAGGCATCGCCCGCGTTGAACCGGCGCTGGCCAGCGTCACCAACATTCTGTCCGGCGCCTTGCGCCTGCCGAATGACCAAACCGGCGACTGCCAGATGTTTACCACCCGCCTGGCTGAAATGGCCATTCAACTGGGTGTCGAATTCCGCTTCGGCCAGGACATTCAGCGCCTGGACTACGCAGGCGATCGCATCAATGGCGTGATGATCGACGGCAAGCTCGAAACCGCTGACCGCTACGTGCTGGCCCTGGGCAGCTACTCGCCACAAATGCTCAAGCCGCTGGGCATCAAGGCGCCGGTTTACCCGCTCAAGGGTTACTCGCTGACCATCCCGATCACCAACCCGGCCATGGCCCCGACCTCGACCATTCTGGACGAAACCTTCAAGATCGCGATCACCCGTTTCGACAACCGCATTCGCGTCGGCGGCATGGCTGAAATCGCCGGCTTTGACCTGTCGCTGAAGCCACAACGGCGCGAAACCCTGGAACTGTGCGTCAACGACCTTTACCCTCAGGGCGGCGACTTGAGCCAGGCCAGTTTCTGGACCGGCCTGCGCCCGGCCACCCCGGACGGCACACCGATTGTGGGCGCGACCCCGTTCAAAAACCTGTTCCTGAACACCGGTCATGGCACACTCGGCTGGACCATGGCCTGCGGCTCTGGTCGCTTCCTCGCTGACGTGATGGCCAAAAAGACCCCACAAATCAGCGCCGAAGGCCTCGATATTTCTCGTTACGGCAACCACCAGGAGACTGCAAAACATGGCAATCCAGCGCCAGCTCACCAATGACCGCATGAGCCAGATCGTGGCTCATAACGGCACCGTTTATCTGTCCGGGCAAGTCGGCGACGACATGAACGCAGGGGTTGAGCAGCAGACCCGCGAAACCCTGGCAAACATCGAGCGTTTGCTGGACCTGGCAGGCACCGACAAAAGCCACATTCTGTCGGTGACCATCTACCTCAAAGACATTAATGCAGACTTCGCGGGCATGAACAGTGTGTGGGACAAGTGGCTGCCAAAAGGCGTGCAACCGGCCCGCGCCACCGTAGAAGCCAAACTGTGCGAACCCGAGATTCTGGTGGAGTTGTCGGTGGTGGCCGCACTGCCATAACGTCACCGTCGCCAAGCAAAGTCCCTCTTGCGGTGCGGTACGCGGTTAACGCTGCGGTACGCACCGCTTTTTTATTCAACTGCCGTTAGAAGCCTGCCGCCATGCGCCCAGCCCGTGCCCTGATCGACCTTCAAGCCCTGCGACACAACTACCAACTGGCCCGTGAAGTGACGGGGGCCAAAGCCCTCGCGGTGATCAAGGCCGATGCCTACGGCCACGGCGCCGTGCGTTGCGCCCAAGCCCTGGAAGCCGAGGCCGATGGTTTCGCGGTGGCCTGTATCGAAGAAGCACTGGAACTGCGCGCCGCCGGTATTCGCGCGCCGATTCTGCTGCTCGAAGGTTTTTTTGAAGCCGATGAACTGCCGCTGATCGTCGAACATGACTTTTGGTGCGTCGTGCATTCGCTGTGGCAACTCGATGCTATCGAGCAGGCCACACTGGCCAAGCCGATTCAGGTGTGGCTCAAGCTCGACACCGGCATGCACCGCGTCGGCCTGCACCCAAGCGAGTACAAAAGCGCTTACCAACGCCTGCAAGCCAGCGACAAAGTCGCGAAGATCGTGCTGATGAGCCACTTCGCCCGCGCCGATGAACTGGACAGTCTGCGCAGCGTCGAGCAGGTGGCTGTGTTCCTGGCGGCCCGTGACGACTTATCTGCCGAAGTCAGCCTGCGCAACTCACCTGCCATTCTGGGCTGGCCAAGCGTGCCGAGCGACTGGGTGCGCCCCGGCCTGATGCTCTACGGTGCTACCCCCTTTGAACAAGACCACCCACTGGCCGCACGCCTGCAACCGGTGATGACCGTGGAGTCCAAAGTCATTTGCGTACGCGAACTGCCCGCCGGTGAACCGGTGGGCTATGGCGCAAAATTCATCACCCCGAAACCGATGCGCATCGGCGTCGTCGCCATGGGTTATGCCGACGGCTACCCGCGTCATGCACCGACCGGCACGCCGGTACTGGTGGCCGGCCAGCGCAGCCAATTGCTCGGCCGGGTGTCGATGGACATGCTGTGCATCGACCTCACGGATGTGCCCGACGCCGGTCTGGGTTCGACCGTTGAGTTGTGGGGCAAAAACATTCTTGCCAGCGAACTCGCGGAAAAAGCTGAAACCATTCCCTACCAAATTTTTTGCAACCTGAAACGAGTGCCACGGCTCTATTCCGGGAGCTGATGGGTTGTATGCAAAATGCAGGGCCGACCGGGCTCTCAGGTTTCAAGTCAAAGTGTTGTAAATACTGAACACTATCGCCATGATGGCGCCATCTTGACCTGAATCTGATCCCTGGAGGCTCCTGCATTGGACGTCGGTGAACGACTGCAATCCATCCGCAAAATCAAAGGTTTGTCACAGCGCGAGCTTGCCAAGCGCGCCGGCGTGACCAACAGCACCATTTCGATGATCGAAAAGAACAGCGTGAGCCCGTCCATAAGCTCCCTGAGAAAAGTGCTGAGTGGCATTCCCATGTCTATGGTGGAGTTTTTTTCCGAAGAGATCCTTCAGGAAAAACCGACCCAGATTGTCTACAAAGCCAATGAGCTGATCGACATCTCAGATGGTGCGGTGACCATGAAACTGGTCGGCCGGGCGCATCCGAGCCGGGCCATTGCCTTCCTCAACGAAATCTATCCACCGGGCGCTGACACCGGGGATGAAATGCTGACCCACGAAGGCGAAGAAACCGGGATCCTCGTCGAGGGCCGCCTGGAGTTGACTGTCGGTCTGGAGACGTTCGTGCTGGAAGCCGGTGACAGCTACTACTTCGAGAGCTCGAAACCGCACCGTTTCCGCAACCCGTTCGACGTAGCGGCGCGACTAATCAGCGCAGCCACCCCCGCGAACTTCTAAGCAAAGCGGCGCCCTGCACAGCTCTGGCGGCGCCCGCAACGTTCATCGGCCATGCCTATTCCCCTTCTAAAATTAGGGTTGTTTCAGTGCGTCTGGCTAATCGGTATACTTTCGCCGCCTGCAAAACCGTGGTTGTGGGCGTGAATAGCCACCATTGAGGGTGTACGCGTGAACCTAATTATGAAAATGCTGGCCGTACCAGCAACAGTATTGGCCCTTTGGGCTGCCAACGCCCAGGCCACAACGTCGGCTGATGAGATCGCAAAACGCCTGGAGCCTGTGGGTAAAGTCTGCATTCAGGGCCAGGAGTGTGCCGCGGGTGGAGGTGGCGCGACCGCAGCCGCGAGCGGGGGCGGCATGAGCCCCGATGACGTGATTGCCAAACACTGCACCGCCTGCCACAGCATCGGCCTGCTGGAAGCGCCAAAAATCGGCGACACCGCCGCCTGGAAAGCCCGCGCCGACAAAGAAGGCGGCCTGGATGGCCTCTTGGCCAAGGCGATTACCGGGCTCAACGCCATGCCGCCAAAAGGCACCTGCGGCGAATGCAGCGACGCTGAGCTTAAAGCCGCGATCCAGAAAATGTCCGGCCTGTAACTCCCCGCCGTCTCTTACCTCGCGATGTTTTGATGGTTTAAAAGATCGCGAGGCAAGCTCGCTCCTACAGTTTGAAACCGTTTGCGCCTTGCTCTTTGCAACCAACTCCGGTCACTCTCGGTCTATTCGCTAGACACGCAAGTTCCTGGAGGATCCGATGGTGCAATCCTGTTCGATCGAGCGCGCAGTCGATGAAGCACTGGCTCGGCTGCCCACCCACATCCACCTGGGCTTGCCCCTGGGCCTGGGCAAAGCCAATCGCTTTGTGAACGCGCTGTATCAGCGAATCAAGCAACTGCCCGAACGCCAACTAACGATCTACACCGCCTTGAGCCTGGGCCGCCCGGCGCTGGGCGACGGCTTGCAAAAGCGCTTTCTGCAACCGTTTGTAGAGCGCGTGTTTGGCGACTATATCGAGCTGGATTACCTCGCCGACCTGCACCGCGACAGCCTGCCACCCAACATCAACGTCGAGCAGTTTTTCATGCAGCCGGGCAGCCTGCTCAACAGCCCACCGGCGCAACAGGACTACGTCAGCAGCAACTACAGCCACGCCGCCCGCGACATCAACGCCAACGGCTTGAACCTAGTGGCGCAACTGGTGGCCCGCAATCCGCAGGCCCCGGATCGCCTGAGCCTGAGCTGCAACCCGGACATCACCCTCGATCTGCTGCCGATGATCGCCAAGCGCCGTGAGGCGGGCGAAACCATCCTGCTGCTCGGCCAGGTCCACAGCGACTTGCCCTACATGCCCGGCGACTCAGAACTCGATGCAGACGCTTTCGACCTGCTGATCGACGACGAAGAGCGCACTACGCTGTTTTCTACGCCCAGCATGCCGGTCAACCTGCAAGACCACTTTATTGGCCACCATGCCAGCACCTTGATCCGTGACGGCGGCACCCTGCAAATCGGCATCGGCTCCATGGGTGATGCGCTGACCGCCTCGCTGCTCGCACGCCAGGCGGACAGCGAAGGCTACCGTGCTTTGCTCGACGACCTGGACATCAGCCCGTGGCGCAGCCTGATTGAGCGCGAAGGCGGGGTCGAGCCCTTCGCCCAGGGCCTGTATGGCTGCAGCGAAATGTTTGTGCACGGGCTGATGGTGCTGGTCGACGCCGGCATTGTGCGGCGCAAGGTGTACCCCGATGTCGAACGCCAGACCCAAGCCAACGCAGGCACCCTCGACGAAAGCCTGCACACCGATGGCATCAGCGTGCACGGCGGTTTTCTGCTGGGGCCGCAGGAGTTTTATCAGCGCTTGAACGAACTGCCCCACAGCAAGCGCGCCGAATTCAACATGACCGCCATCAGCTATATCAACGAGCTGTATGGCCAAGAAACGCTGAAGCGCCTGCAACGCCGCGATGCCCGCTTTGTGAACAGCGCGTTCACTGCGACCTTGCTGGGCGCCGGGGTGGCGGATCAGTTGCAAGACGGGCGTGTGCTCAGCGGAGTAGGGGGGCAATACAACTTTGTCGCGCAGGCCCATGCGCTGCACGATGCACGCTCGGTGATCATCTTGCGAAGTTGGCGCGAGTCGGGCGGCGATGTCAGCTCCAACATCGTCTGGGAGTACGGCCACTGTACGATCCCGCGCCATTTGCGCGACATCGTGGTTACTGAATACGGCATTGCCGACTTGCGCGGCAAAACCGACCGGCATGTGATCGAGGCGCTGCTCAACATCACCGACTCACGTTTCCAGACCGAACTGATCGCCCAGGCACAGCAGGTGGGCAAACTGCCCAAAGACTTTCAACTGCAACCGCGCTTTGCCGACAACAGCCCGGAACGCTTGCAGGCGATTGCTGCCCGCCATCCGCACTTATTCCCGGAGTACCCGCTGGGCAGCGATTTCAGCGCCCAGGAGCAAGACTTGCTGCGCGCCTTGAACTGGCTCAAGAGCAAATTCAAGCTCACGCAGCTCTACCAACTCGGCAAGGCCACGCTTGAAGCGCCGTCGCCGCAGGCGTTCCCCGACCATCTGGCGCGCATGCAACTCACAGATCCGGACGGGCTGCGCGAAGAGGTGTATCAGCGCGTGCTGCTGGCGGGGTTGCAGGCTACTGCAAAAGCCAACCCCTGAACGTTGTAGCCGCTGCCGCAGGCTGCGATGGGCAGCGCAGCGGCCCCGGCTTTAAAAGCGAAGGTCCTGCGGCCCTTATCGCAGCCTGCGGCAGCGGCTACACAGATCGGGGGAGTTACTCGATAAACGTCACTTGGCCGTCGGCCAGGGATTTAACCCGTGCCAGGGACTCAACGCGGTAGCCCTGCGAGTCCAGCTCGGCACGGCCGCCCTGGAACGACTTCTCGATCACGATGCCCAGGCCAGCCACGGTGGCGCCGGCTTGCTTGATGATCGAAATCAGCGCCTGGGACGCTTTGCCGTTCGCCAGGAAGTCATCGATGACCAGCACGCGGTCGGTGCTTTTCAGGTGACGCGGCGAGATGGCCACGGTGCTTTCAGTTTGCTTGGTGAACGAGTACACCGTCGCGGTCAGCAGGTTTTCAGTCAGGGTCAGGGACTGGTGCTTGCGTGCAAAGATCACCGGAACGCCCAGGTTCAGGCCGGTCATCACCGCCGGGGCAATGCCCGAGGCTTCGATGGTCACGATCT
The DNA here is from genome assembly GCF_029959305.1 of Pseudomonas sp. PS01297. Classification (NCBI taxonomy): domain Bacteria; kingdom Pseudomonadati; phylum Pseudomonadota; class Gammaproteobacteria; order Pseudomonadales; family Pseudomonadaceae; genus Pseudomonas; species Pseudomonas sp. PS01297. Next base: position 34,030 of record NZ_JASCPQ010000044.1, on the reverse strand, counting down.
TGGTGATGCCCGCATCAGCGAACAAACGCGCGAACTCATCGCCGATTTCTTTCATCAGCTGTGGATCGATCTGGTGGTTCAAAAAGGCATCAACCTTCAAAACCTGATCGGAAAGCACGATGCCTTCTTCGCGAATTTTCTTGTGCAGTGCTTCCAACGTAACGTCCTCAAATAGCGCCTATGCGCTGAAGGTAGAGTAAAAAGTAGTCGATTTTAGCGTTTTAACATCGCGCGTATATCGGCCAATGCCGTATTTCCGCGAACCGCTTTCACTTCGGTGGGGGTGTCGTCATTGCCTTCCCAGGCCAGATCGTCCGGCGGCAACTCATCGAGGAAGCGGCTCGGCGCGCAATCAATGATTTCGCCGTACTGCTTGCGCTTGGCTGCAAAGGTAAACGCCAGCGTCTGACGGGCGCGGGTAATGCCCACGTAGGCCAGTCGGCGTTCTTCCTCGATGGTGTCGGCTTCGATGCTGGAACGGTGCGGCAGGATCTCTTCTTCCATGCCCATGATGAACACGTAGGGGAATTCCAGACCTTTGGAAGCGTGCAGCGTCATCATCTGCACGCCTTCGGCGCCGTCTTCCTCTTCTTGCTGGCGCTCGAGCATGTCGCGCAACACCAGCTTGCCGATGGCTTCTTCGACGGTCATGGCGCCGTCTTCGTCTTTCTCAAGGGTGTTTTTCAACGCCTCGACCAAAAACCAGACGTTGGACATGCGGTAATCCGCAGCCTTTTCGCTGGAGCTGTTGGTGCGCAGCCAGTTCTCGTAGTCGATGTCCATGATCATGCTGCGCAGCGCGGCAATCGGGTCTTCGCCCGCGCATTGTTCACGCACGCGGTCCATGAACCGTTTAAAACGGGCCAGGCGGTCGGTGAACCGGCTGTCCAGATGCTCGCCCAGACCGATTTCATCGGTGGCCGCGTACATCGAGATTTTGCGCTCGGTGGCGTAGTTACCGAGTTTTTCCAGCGTAGTCGAGCCGATCTCACGCCGTGGGACGTTGATCACCCGCAAGAAGGCGTTGTCGTCGTCCGGGTTTACAATCAGCCGGAAGTAGGCCATCAGGTCTTTCACCTCCTGACGCCCGAAGAAGCTGTTACCGCCTGACAGGCGGTAAGGGATCTGGTGGTGCTGCAACTTCAGCTCAATCAGTTTTGCCTGATAGTTGCCGCGATACAGAATCGCGAAATCGCTGTAAGGCCGGTCTGTGCGCAGGTGCAGGGTCAAAATCTCGACCGCCACGCGCTCGGCTTCGGCGTCTTCGTTGCGGCAACGAATCACGCGAATTTCATCGCCGTGGCCCATCTCACTCCACAGCTGCTTCTCGAAGGCGTGCGGGTTGTTCGAAATCAGCACGTTGGCGCAGCGCAGAATACGGCTGGTGGAGCGATAGTTTTGCTCCAGCATCACCACTTTCAGGGACGGGTAATCGTCCTTGAGCAGCATCAGGTTTTCCGGGCGGGCGCCGCGCCAGGCGTAGATCGACTGGTCATCATCGCCTACCACAGTGAACTGGTTGCGGCTGCCGATCAGGTACTTGACCAGCAAATACTGGCTGGCGTTGGTGTCCTGGTATTCGTCTACCAGCAGGTAGCGCACTTTGTTCTGCCACTTTTCGAGGATGTCGGCATGCTCTTCAAAGAGCTTTACCGGCAGCAGGATCAGGTCGTCAAAGTCCACAGCGTTGTAGGCTTTGAGCGTGCGCTGGTAGTGGGTGTAGACGATGGCCGCCGTCTGTTCCTTGGGGTTGCGCGCATTTTCCAGGGCTTGGGGCGGCAGGATCAGGTCGTTTTTCCACGAGCCGATCATGTTCTTGATTTCGTCGACCCCGTCATCACCCGAGTATTCCTTTTGCATGATGTCGGTCATCAGCGCCTTGACGTCGGCCTCGTCAAAGATCGAAAAGCCTGGCTTGTAGCCCAGCCGCACGTGCTCCTTGCGGATGATGTTCAGCCCCAGGTTGTGGAACGTGCTGACCGTCAGGCCTCGGCCCTCACCTTTTTTGAGCAGCGTGCCCACGCGCTCTTTCATCTCGCGCGCCGCCTTGTTAGTAAAGGTCATGGCGACGATGTACTGGGCACGGATGCCGCAGTTCTGAATAAGGTGCGCGATTTTTCGGGTAATCACGCTGGTTTTGCCGGAGCCTGCACCGGCGAGCACCAAAAGAGGGCCGCCGACGTAGCTCACGGCTTCTTGCTGCCGGGGATTGAGTCGGGACATGACGAAATTAAAGATCGCTTGCAAAAAGGGCGGGCATTTTAACAGGCTGAGCAGATATTGCTGCCACTCTGCGACAGTGTGACGTAGCCCTCTATCTAAATTTGCCGCTTTTGCTACTTTGCCGCAGGATACCTGACCGTTTAAGTCAGTCGTTCGATAAGCGTTTGCTGGGTGTATTTGATAACGGGTGTCATTTGCCATTACGTAATGGCACGTCATAATGCCCATCGCCTGAATTTATGCAGAGTCTAGGGAGCTAGCTTGTCTACGCCTGTCGAACCCTTGCGTTTGCTGCTACTGGCCAAAGAGCCGACTTGGGCAGCGTTATTGCGCGAGTGTCTGGCGCCCATGGGAAACGCGGTCCTGTTGATATGTGCCCCGAACTGGGAATCGGTCAGCTTCCTGTTCGAAAACACACACAACGCGCTGCTGCTCACCACCCCAGCCCTGCAACCTGCGGCAGGTCGATGTCGTTTATCCACAGTTTTGTTGCTGGAAGCCGAGCCCGACACCCCGCCGCAGGGTGTCAGCGACTGGTGGGTCCGCCCCACCCTGACCACCGATGTGCTGCGCCGCAGCCTGCGCCATGTGCATGAGCGTGGCGTGCTCGAACAGACGCTGCACCGCCTGGCCAAAGAAGACCCCTTGACCGGCATCGCCAACCGCCAGGGCTTTCAAACCTTGCTCGCCGTGCGGCTGGCTGAAAATGATGGCCACGGCCTCGCGCTGGGGCATCTGGACCTCGATAACTTTCGCCATGCCAACGATGCCTTGGGGCATCAGGCCGGCGACCGCCTGATCCTGCAAGTGGTGGCGCGCCTTAAAAGCCGGCTCGAAGCGTGCGATCAGTTGGCCCGTTTGGGCAGCGACGAATTCGCCTTACTGATCGATACCCGCCGCGCCCCTGAGCGCGCGGCCTGGATGGCTGAACGCATTACCGAAGTGATGGCCGAGTCGTACTGGATCGACGGCGAAAGCCTGTTGATCGGCTGCAGCCTGGGCATCGCCCATGCGCGCGCCAACGCGGGTGCCGACCCGTTGATGTGGCACGCGCACATTGCCATGCAGCAGGCCAAAAGCACCCAGGGCTGCACGTATCACGTGTTCGATGAACGCATTAACCGCAACGCCCGCAGCCTCGCCGACCTCGAAGGCGAGTTGCGCCGCGCCTTGCGCCGTGACGAACTGGAATTGCACTACCAGCCACGCCTGGACCTGGACACCGGCCATATTGTCGGGCTCGAAGCCTTGGTGCGCTGGCGCCATGGCGATCGCGGCCTGCTGGCGCCCAGCGAATTCGTGCCATTAGCCGAGCAGAGCGGGCTGATTGTACCGCTGGGCTACTGGGTTATTTCGCGCGCGCTGCGCGACATGCAAGTGCTGCGTGAAAACGGCTGGTCGGCCTTGCACATGGCCATCAACTTGTCGTTTCGCCAATTCCAGGACAGCAAGCTGCTGATCACGCTCAGCCGCTTGATCGCCGAGCACGGAATCGACGCCCGCTGGTTGGAGTTTGAACTGACCGAAACTGCCGTCATGCGCCGCAGTGACATGGTCAAGCAGACCATGGACGCCTTGGGGCGTCTGGGCGTGCGCTTCTCACTGGACGACTTCGGCACCGGCTTCTCATCGTTTGTGCACCTCAACAGCCTGCCGATTGCCCTGCTAAAGATCGACAAAAGCTTTGTCGGCGGCATGGAAGACCGCGAAGAAAACCGCAAACTGGTCCACGCCATGCTCAACCTGGCGCAGAACCTCAACCTGCAAGTGGTCGCCGAAGGCGTAGAAACCCGCGCGCAACTGGCACTCTTGCGCGACTTTGGCTGCGATCAAGTGCAAGGCTTTCTGATCAGCAAACCGCTGCCCATGCCTGAACTGATCCCGTTTTTGACGGCGGCCCACACCGCCTCGACGTCGAAGGCAGTCCTGTAGGAGCTTACCTCGCGATCTTTTAAACGATCAAAAGATCGCGAGGCAAGCTCGCTCCTACGGTCAGGCCGCGCTGCGCTTGAGCATGCGCCGCATCTTCCATTCGAAGGCCAATGTCAGGCCCACCGAGGCAAACGCCAGGCCCATAGCCAAGCCCCACCACACGCCTGTCGGGCCCCAGCCGAAGGTAAAGGCCATGAGCCAAGCGGTCGGGGCGCCGATCACCCAGTAGCAGAACAGGCCAACCAAGAAGGTGGTCTTGGCATCCTTGAGCCCACGGATCGCGCCCATGGCGATGGTTTGCGTGCCATCAAACAACTCAAACCAGGCCGCCACTGCCAGCAGGCTGACCGCCAGTTCAAAGACGGGCCGGAAGGCCGGGTCGCTGTGGTCCAGAAACAGGCCGATCAACTCGCTCGGCCAGAACCAGAACACCACCGAAAACCCCAGCATCACCGCAGCACCAAAGCCAATGCCAACCCGGCCCGCCAGACGCGCACGCAGCAAATCCGCGGCGCCGTAATGCTGGCCGATGCGCATGGTGATCGCGTAAGACATCCCGGCCGGCACCATGAACGCCACCGAGACGATCTGCAAAGCGATCTGGTGAGCCGCCAATTGCGTACTGCCCATGGTGCCCATGCACAGCGCCGCGAAGGCAAACAGCCCGACCTCAACCGCGTACGTGCCGCCAATCGGCAGACCGAGGCGCCACAATTCGCGCAGGTAAGTCAGATTGATCCGCGACAGGCCTTGGCGAATCGGATACGCGTCGTAGGCCGGGTGGCGGCTGATATGCCAGCCCAGGCCCAATGCCATGCAGGTCGCAACAATCGCCGTAACCAGACCAATGCCCATCAAGCCCAGCTTGGGCAGGCCGAACATCCCGGTAATCAGCGCGTAATTGAGCAAGAAGTTGGCCACGGTACCGATCAGGCTGATGACCATCACCGGCGTCGCCCGCCCCATGGCGCTGGTAAAGCCGCGCAAGGCCATGAAGGTCATGTAGCCGGGCAACGCCAGCGGCAGCAGGAGCAAAAATTGCCCGGCGGCCTCAACGTTGGTCGGGGTCTGGCCGAACAGCAGCAACAGCGGCTTGATGTTCCACAACATCAGCGCACCGACCAGCGCCAGCGCCCAGGCCAGCCACAAGCCGGCTTGGGTCAAGCGGGTCGCGCCTTCGATGTCACCCGCACCCTGGCGAATCGACACCAGCGTGCCGACCGCCGCAATCACACCAATGCAGAAAATCGACACAAACGAATAGGTCGCCGCCCCCAGGCTGCCACCGGCCAAGGCCTCCGGGCTCAGGCGCGCCATCATCAGGGTGTCGGTCAGCACCATCAGCATGTGCGCCAACTGCGAGGCAATCAGCGGCCCGGCCAGCCGCAAAATGGCCCAGAGTTCGATACGTACTGGATGCTGTTTGGTCATCGGTCAGATTTCTTTGTGTGCGTTGAAAGGCTTGATTCTCGGCGTGTTGAGTGTTTTAAGCAAAAGGATAAAAAAGATAAGTGGCATGACTAATACTCATGCTACTTAGCGTATTTTCAGTCTTTGTTTGTCGCGCAATAGGAATAATCCTCATGTCTCGTAGCCTTCCTCCGCTTTATGCCTTGCGCGCTTTCGAGGCAGCGGCTCGACACAGTTCGTTTACCCGTGCGGGCGAAGAGCTGTCGATCACCCAAAGCGCCGTCAGCCGACATATCAAAACCCTTGAGGCGCATTTTGCCTGCCGACTGTTTCAACGTAATGGCCGCACCTTGCAACTCACCGAAGCTGCGCGCCTGTTACTGCCGGGGGTGCGGGAAGGTTTCGCGGCGCTGGAGCGAGCCTGTACGACCTTGCGCGCCGAAGATGACACCTTGCGCATGAAGGCGCCTTCGACCCTGACCATGCGCTGGCTGCTGGCCCGCCTGAGCCGCTTTCGCCATTTGCAGGCGGGCAACGAAGTGCAACTGACCAGCGCCTGGATGGACATTGACCATGTGGACTTCAATCAGGAGCCTTTCGACTGCGCGGTATTACTGGGCAACGGCCACTTCCCGCCGGACTGGGAGGCCACGTTGCTGTTTGCCGAAATGCTGATCCCGGTAGGCGCGCCCAACCTGCTGGACGAACATCCCTGGGACGCAAAGCGGCTTGCTGGCACCGAACTGTTGCACCCCACGCCAGACCGTCGGGACTGGCGGCGCTGGCTCGACTGCATGGGCCTCAGCGGCCAGGTCTCGCTCAAGGGCGGTCAGGTGTTCGACACGCTGGAACTGGGCATGATCGCCGCTGCACGCGGCTACGGAATTTCCATGGGCGACTTGCTGATGGTGGCCGAAGACGTCGCCCAAAACCGCTTGAGCCTGCCATTCCCCACGGCCGTGGCCAGCGGTGAAAACTACTATTTGGTCTGGCCCAAAACCCGGCCCGGCGGCGAGCGCTTGCGCCGCCTGAGTGACTTTTTACTGCATGAAGTGGCGGTGATGGAGTTACCGGCGGTGGAGCAACGGCAGTAAAACCGTAACACTCAACCGCTGGCCGGGCGGTACTGCAACGCCTCCGCCAGGTGCTTGCGCTCAATGGATTCAACCTGCTCCAGATCCGCCAATGTGCGCGCCACTTTCAATAAGCGGTGCGCGGCCCTGAGTGACAAGGTCATGCGTTCGCACGCGGTTTCCAGCCAGGTGTTGTCCACGTCACTCAGGGTGCATTGGGCTCTCACGCCGGGCAGGTCGAGAAACGCATTGGTACAGCCCTGGCGTTGCAACTGGCGCTCGCGCGCCGCCGCGACGAGTGCTGCGGCGTTGGCGGTGGTGTCTGCCGAGGCGAGCGGGGGGTTGAGCGCGGTGGTTTCACGGGCCACGGTCAGGTGCAAATCGATGCGGTCGAGCAGCGGCCCGGAGAGTTTGTTGCGGTAGCGCTGGACCTGTTCCGGGGTGCAGCGGCAACGCCCCGTCGGCTCCCCCAGATAACCGCACGGGCAGGGATTCATGGCAGCGACCAGCTGAAAACGCGCCGGAAAACGCATGCGGTCACGCGCACGGGCGATCACTATAAACCCAGATTCAAAAGGGTAGTCTTTTCTCACACTTTGAAAAACGGAATTGTCCGGGCCAAAGGCTCATGCTTTTTTGATTGAGGTGGTTTGATGTGCGGGGACTTGTACCCGTGCAGAAAAGCAGCGGAGCGGGGTCATGGACAGGTTGATTATGGAAAGCAGTCAGGGGAGGATGCGTAAGGCACAACGCCATTAAAAAGATCAGGGGATGACTATGGGAAATACCACTAACAACATTACTATCGGGTCGATGGACAATTCACAGGTCCAGCAGGATACCCAATACTCGACCCAAAAAATTGAACAGAATTCCTTCGAGGCGGATTTGAGTAATTTTCTCGAATCATTCATTCGAGATATTTCCAAAATTCAAGACAAAGCGACGGCTCAAGCTTTAATCGCTGATACGGAAACAATAAGGACACAGAATAATGCACCTACCCCAAAAAAAGGCATTATCAAAGAGTGCTTGATTTCGATTAAAAATATTTTAGAGGGAGCTACTGGCAGCGTGCTTGCGAGCTATATTCCCGTCATTGTTCCATTACTAGCGTGCTTGTAGGAGAAACAGAATGGACAGTCTGGTTCTCGATTTGCAGAGAGATGCTCTCGACAGAGGCATACACATTACAGATCTTTTGAGGAAGGCGTTGCTAGTTTCCCGGAAGCTAAAAATTAAAGATATAGAAGCTTGGATTAACAACGAGCTAAATGGCTATACGGAAAACTCTATTCCAGACTATCGCATCGTATACGGAGAATTGAAGGCGTTTAATCCTTACAGAGGATGGATGCCTGTAATGGTAGACAAACAATGGGACAAGATGATCCGACAACAGAATATTTTCCTATCTGTGAGTCAAATTGAAAGCTTAGCGGACAAATCGGAGGGCGGAAATTTCGTTATCAAATTCCAAGCAACGCAAGCTAGCATAATAATGCAGCTTATCGGTGAACAATTTGAACCAGCACTGTACGTTCCAACGCACCATTTAATTAGAATCATCGACACAACTAAAACAAAAATCATGGAGTTCGCATTAGATTTGGAAGAAAAAGGTATCTTAGGGAACGGGATTGTATTTAGCCGAGATGAACAAATCCGAGCACAGACGATTAATTACAACACTATCAATATCCAACACATGGAGAATTCCCAGATCCAGCAAGACGCCGATGGGGCGATACAGCAAAAATAGTTATATCCTAGATTTCGCTGAAACCAAATATTTATAGAGAAAGGATTCGCTATGCCCGCTAACACGCAAAAAGACCTCACGAAGCGTCAGCACTACCACATGCGAGCCATTCTCAAAAATTTCGCTGTTGGTGAGATGCTGCACATATCCCGTAAAGACGGAACGACCGACGAACTAAGTTACGAAGATAAAGCATTTTATGGCCATGTTGCTTGGTCAGATGAAACCGAAACGAAATATGGTGAGTTAATCGAAAGACGGTTTTTAGGTCAGGCGACTCATATTTTCAATACACACCGCGTGTGTGCTCATCATGATATTTCTGAGTACCATATTTTTTGGCGTCTTCGGCATATGTATGCAATTGACCCGATGCCAGTGACAAAAATTTACGAGGGTTTTGACTTCGGCACACTGGAAGAACTGAAAGATTGGTGTAATAGGAACGGGAAAATCTACGTCAATGGTGATGGCACAATTGATGGGATGTTTGCCGCAACTCTCAAAATTCGAGAAAGCCTTGATCGATACCGTAAGGAATATGAGGGCGTTTATTGGTCCGTTGGTATTGCGGAGAATGGTGGTTTGATTTCAGCGGATAATTACAAAAATTCTTTGATATTGCCTTTGTCTCCGAGCATATTGCTATGTGGGAAACGAACGAAAAATAAAAAACCGTGGATCATGACTGTCGATGATATCAATCAAGCTAACCAGATGGCTATAGATCAGTGTCATGATTTCTGCTTCTCAAAACCTAACAGCGATGATGCTACCGCATCATAATCTGGTGGTCGCTTCGCTTTAAAATAACAAGCTTTGAAGTCAAAAAAGGGGGCCTAAAAGTCAGGCCAATACAAAAACAGAAAGCCTTAGAAACTAGGAAAATTGAATATTCTCTCCGGTTGTTTTTTAAAAACGGTTTATTGACATTTGAGATTAAAAAAGCTGATTTAATCAAGATCGTGATAATAAGAAATCAGCCTGTGAAAAACAAAAAAGCCCATGATTGAGCCTTTTGTGTAGTTCTTCCCTTAAAATCAATAATTCGGATCACTGATTTTCTTAACGTAATCTTTGTAATGTTTATTTGATTCGTTAAATACGGCCATATAATCATTACCTTTGTATCTATATATTGGATTACACACAGATGCTCTTGTGGCTAGTTTTTCTTCACTTTCAGTCTCTTGATAGTCAAACGGCTTACTAGTATGAATCATCGTTAAATAACCCATATTAACCCTAATATTCTTAATGACCTTTCTATTCTTCACAACAGAAATCCTGATCCTGTATTCCATTTTGATTTCTTGGAACTTAAAGTAATCGTCATTAAAATAATGATCCTCAAAACCTTTTCTAACAAAAGCGTCCATTGCAACACCTTTGACCATTTCAGCATCATCTGATGAAACATATTTGATCAATTCGTGGTTCAAAGAATGTGATGAAATCGTTTTGTATTTCTTGGTCAAGCAAAGTTTTATAGCGACGTAATCATGATCATATTCATCAAGATCAATTAAGTGGATTCTTTTCTGTGTTGCGTCTGCATACTCATCAGAATTGAAATAGTCTTTTAGTTTGAATTGGCCCACGTTGAAAGCTGATTCTTTATTAGTGACAAGTAAAAACTTTGTTGCGTCTAACGGCTTGTTTTTGAAATACTTATCAGAACCAAGATCAACGCATGAATAAAAAGCTTCGTTTGCGAGTTCTGATATTTTAAATTTGTTTTTTATGTTTTTCATAAATATCCTTTTTCTGTGTTGTTACTTAAATGAAAACACAAAAAAAGAATAAGTCAAACAAGGGGGCCTAAATATTTTGGCGAATATGTCTTATTGTCCAACCCTGTTTCAAAACAACATCTAACCTTAAATATATTTTCATTCTGCTATTGACACGTAACTAATGGCTTATTCAAGCCATAAAACGACCGTCGAAGAATGTGTAAAACCCAAAAATATGCAACATTTCCGTGAATAAATTTTGCGATTATTTAATGAAAAATAGTTTGTCAAAAAAGGGGGCCTAGGAATTTCAGACACAAAAAATCCCCGGTGAAGGGGCTTCAAGATGATTCAGATTTTCACGGCTTTGAGTTTATCAATCAAAGCTTCAAACGCATCAACCTTGTTTTTCTCCATCAGGTCAGCCAAGAACAAAGCATAGGTTTTGAAGCCTTTGTCTTTCATCGCCTGACTAGCGATACCTTGTTTGGCTTTCTTCAAGATAAATTCAACGCCGTCGATCTGCACTTTCCATTTATCGCTAGGCTCCTTGGGAGCCTTTGTGCGTTGTCGCTCACGCTCTTGCCGGTTTTAGCGGGGGTTTCTACTTTATAGTAGGAAAGCACCACACCAACAAAATCAGCCTCGTTATAGCCGTGTTTCTTACGCAAAGCATCCTAATCAAAAAGTCAAAAAAGGGGGCCTAGGCTCTAACCAGAAAGGTTTTAAGATTTTTGATCCACCAGAATGGTTTTGACGTTCTGCCCCATATTTTATATATACATTTACGAAGTAAATATCTTTTACCCTCCTGAAACTATCAAAAAAGCCCGCAAAAATCAGAGAAATCACAAATGGCTGGTTATAGTTAACTGTAATCAACCCATCAAAAATGGTGGTTGTGGTTATAGTTAACTGTAAGATCGAAAATCAATTGTGCCGGTTTTTTCATTAAACAAAGGATAAAACAAATAGCATTAAAATGCGGTGTGACATTTGTGTAAATATTTTCCCGTTATCTCTTGAAAAAGGAAAAAATTATGGTTTGATATGTATATGAATTAAGGATTTTATTAACCATGGAATACATCATAACAGAGAAAAAAAGGAAGATAGCCACCCTAGAAACTTACATTTCAGTGCCTAAACTATTTTTAGCACTTCCATTTTTCACGCCAAAAAACTCAGCTTCAACAGAAAGTCATATTGAAGTTAAAGAGTTCGGAGAGCTAAGAAAGATAAAATTGAAATCAGTAAACTTGTCAGTGATAAGGGATTTTGAAGTTTTTCTCTTTCTCATGAAAAAAGCGTATTTGAAAAAATCGAATACATTCGAATTCGATAACGCGGAAATATTCAAGCTTTTGAGTATCAAACCAAACCATCGTGATAGTTTTGTAAAAGATGTTTACACGAATCTCATTGAAGAAAAATTAAGTTCAATTGATGTTTCGTATAGCAAGAAAGAAGATGGATTGAACAATAGATATGGGTTCAAATTCATCGAGTTTCGTAAAGTCAATAAGAAGACAACAACCATTAGATTAAGCAAGGAATTCATTGAGTTTTTTAATGAGCTTGAATATCTGTATGACATTCCAAAGGACATACTAAAATTACTCAAAAGCGAATATCAAAGAATTTTATACATTATGTATATTTGCAATAGAAAGAACGCAACCAACCATTTTGATGTTGTTGATTTAAGACAGCGTTTTAATGTTTCTACGAAAACGCTAGATAAAACATTCGTGATGCATATTCGTAAAGCAAACGATGCTTTGCTTGAATTAGGATTGATAACAAAATACGAAGAAGTAAAAGAGCCGGGCAAGATAGCAGGCAAAACATTAACGTTTAAAGTTGATTACACATATAAGACGTTATACACAGATTTAGCTAAGAAAAAGATTATTGCAGCGATGGAGTTGAAACCTTTTAAAAGTTTGAAAAAACTAAAAGTAAAAGAAGAAATTGAACGACCAGAATCAACCAAAGAATTAACAGATGATGGAGACGCAGAATGGAAATAAAAAACGAAAAACAAATACCAGAAGCTACGAGCTTTATAGCAGAAGCTTTGACAATGAGAATTCAAGCACTTGTTCACTTGATAAAAAGTGACGTGATCAGAGCGTCTATATCAGCAAAGCTAGGAGAAACAACGAACATTAAAGCTCTTTATCATTTGTTGTCGTTAGCACAAGCATCAATTGAAAACAGCGAACTAATTGAAAATAAGATCGGTAAGGCAGGTCTTGTTTTCAGTATTTTTACGGGTGAATTGATTAGCGAATTAGATTACACATACGCCACACAATCTTTGTTCGATATGACGACCAGCATTGCCGACAAAATAGCACCTAAAATCAACAATAAACCAAGTGTTTAACATCGATCAGGAGACAGATGAAAACAGCAATAATTATTTTAACGCTTTTATTCTCAGTAAATGCTCTAAGTGCAGAAAAAGCACCGGCATGGTGGAAAGACAGCACATGCAGACAAACAATGAATAGAAATTATCTTTTGATGATTGCTGACGGTTACAGCCGTGCGAAAGCAAAAGAGAGAACCGAAGATAACTTCAAAACATGTATTTGTTCGTCTGGTGATGAGGCAAAAATTGCGGTTAACTCCTTACTAGATGGGCATGAAATCGAGATGATTTCGGAGTATGGAGATAGCGTTATAAGCGTGCCCATTAAATATGGTCGCGATTTTAGTATTATGTTCGTTGGCACCCAGTGTTACTTGAATGTAGGTAAACCAGAGTTATGTAACAACGCTGGATTTATGAGTGAAGCACGTCAGTCATTCAGAGTGTTTGAAACATATGATGCAAAAAGAGATCTTTGCGTGATGGATATTGATAACAAATTTTTTAAAGGCGAATAATCGCATAAAACCAATAAAACAAAGGAGAAAACAAAATGAAAAGACTTACAATTTTAACGATCGCATTACTTGCTTCAATGTCGGTTAATGCGACTTACATGATAAGAATACCGATAGCTGCAAATATAGTCTTTGTAAAACCACAAACTGATGAAAGCATGTGTCAAGCATCATCAAGATATATCAAGGATTATGCAAAAAGCTTGAATGTAGATATTCAAGTAGGGGCGGGCTATTCTGATAATGTGTGTAACGTAGATATTTACAATATTAATTCATTTGCAAATGTTGGCCAGCTTTCAAGTGTCGGAAATTACGTTCAATCGTTGAAAGCTGAGAATTATACAATGTCGAGTGTTGTCTATGGTTTCAACGGTGGAACAGGACAAGCACTAATTTGGAATGGAACCGTATACGCAGATTTCCTGTGGAGCCAAAGATAAAAAGAAAACGCCAAGAAGGCGTTTTTTTATTTAGGCGTGAATTTTATACCTCGACTTCGTTTTGCTGAGGTTCTGGCTGATTGTCTTGCGTTTTCTTCCGCTTCGTAATCTGCTTTTATTTTAGCAGCCATTTGATCAATCTTATAAAGCTGTTCAGATGAAGTTAAAATATCAATCCCAGCCATTAGGCCAGAATTTATTGCTAGACCAGTACCCACTTGCACAACGCTAGCCGCTACTTGTTTAGTCTTGTCGATTGCTTTTCCAGCACCATCTTTAAATTGTGAATTTTCTTGTGATTTATCAGCCGGTTTATCGGTTGGTAAAGCTTTTATATTGTTATCTTCAATTGGCTTCTTAAAGGCTTGATTTTCGAGCTCCATTTTTTCAAGTTCTGCTTTGTCTTTCTCAGTAGCTTTATAACCTTTTAACGAATAACCTTTTTTATCAAGGTTCATCATGTGAAATTGAAGCCATGCTTGACGCTTGAAAGTGTCTGATCCGTTGAGATGTAAGGTGTGGGGTTTGCCGTTCTCTGTGAGCTTCTGCAAGCCAGCCTTGATCGCCATTGGGCTGTTAGTGTTGAACGTGGCTTTGCCCGTGAGAGCACTGTACTCAAAGGCTTTCTTAGTCGAATTCTTGAAAAAGAAATCGTGACCATCAGTGGTATCGAATCGAGTATCTACAACGCGATTAGATTTTTTGATCCTTTTTTCTGTGATAGCTGATTGCTCATCATGAAAATCGCCGCCAATGCTTCCAAAACCGCCATTACCGGCCTTTTTGTTGTGAAGTGAAGCAAGGGTAGCGGCAAACTCGGGATCGTCGCCTAACGCCTTCTTTAAGAGCTTGTAGGACATGCCCAAGTCGGAAGCCTTGAAGGTCTGACCGTCTTTTGTGAGTGAATAGGCTTCGTTTCCGTTGTGGTTGATTTCGAAGCCCGCCACATTGGCAAGCATCAAGAATTCAGAAGCATTCAACGCATTATCCTGAATAGATTTTAATTCTTTTTTAAAGGTCTTCTTGTACTCATCTTCGTCTTTTGGCTTACGGTGTTCATTGTACAGGCCGTATTTCAATTCAAGCTTTTTTATGATTGGGTTGTAATCGATCATCTTGTTATTGACCTTTTTTGTAGTAAGGTCGGTCAGGTGAATCATTGCATGAACGTGATGATGGTCTTTGTCCCTTTCTACAACAAATAGATAATGGCGATTGTCATTCAGGCTGTTTTTAACGCCATTTTTTAAATAGACTTCTTTTGCCATTTCAATCATTTGTGCATCTGTAAATTTATCGCCTTCACTCGGATGAAGTGCAAGGGCATTAAATTGATATAGTTTTTTCTGGTTGTGAACACGGTCGCCTTCAAAGACATTTTTTATACGTGTTGCATATTCCATATTCGATTCACCATTCAAACGTGGAATGGTGCAATCTATTGCGTCACCTTCGGGGTTGGTTTTTAAAAGGTAGTTAGCTGATGATCTAGTTCTATTTCCTCCCCCTGTTCTCATTTTCATTGTATTGATCATTTTTTAATCCCTCTGGATTTCTTAGATTTTATGAATTCTTTGAGGGTGAAATCTGCTGAACATTTTATATTTTCTTCGTAGATGCAATATCCCTTAATTGCATGATCGAGATTCACAGAAAAAGAAACTATGGCTTTTAAATTTTTTCCATCATCTTTTTCTAGGTAGTTAATAAAATCTTTGGCTCTATGTGGCTGGGATTGAACAAGCTCAATACCTTTCTGTATATTGCTCCCGAGATCCTTAGCCTTAGCTAATACGGTGCTGTATTTCTCAACCTCATTAACTAGAATGACGCCAGAATTATTGATTGAATTTAATACGAGTTCGACAACAGATTTTGAGTTCGTCGCAGCCATTGCGGCCAAGATGGTGTCTTTTTCTTCTTGCGATACGCGAAGGGTAAAACGTTTATCGCGGTTTCTTATTCTTGGTTTCTTGTCATTGCTCATGGTTCTCCTGATCGATATTTTTTTATTTGGTGAACAAAGGCTTTCGCCTGTTGTTCGTGGGTTTTACTTCCAATCCCTATGCTGCGAAAGAATGAAAATTGCCGCTGTGAACATCTCCAATAGTTCAAGCCTTTTTTCTTCCGTTGGGAAAGTTTCGTTAAAAATAAAGTCTTCATTGGTTAGCTCTTTAATTATGTCGCAAAGGAAATAAATCATTGCGTCTATCTTCTTTTTTCCGCAGTGGTCTCTTTCTCTTGTCAACGCCATGAAGCGTGTAAATATTCCAGAATTGCCGCCTATGGCTTCTCCGTATGTTGCAACACCGTATGTCATTGCATTCAATACGAACTCTTTATCGTCGTCCGCTTCTGTCTTTTCTTCATAAGTGTTGCCGAAATTAAAATCATTCCAATCATCTTCTTTATGGTCTTTTATTTCTTTTTCGGTGATGGTGTTTTTTTTAACAGCTTCCGCTGCTGCCATCACACGCCTTTCAACTTCCTTTTCATTGATGGTGTTTTGCTTCTTGATAACGGTTTCACCTATATTCTTGGCACCTTTAATATTTTTCTTGTCTGTCATAATTTTCCTCATGTTTACGGTTTATTTTTAACGCCGGACGAATGTCCGTTGTTCTTTTTCTTTGCCAAGGCTGCATAGCAGTCCATGCAAAGCCAAGCTTCTATATACCAACGGCTATTTTTTACTGCTTTGAGTTGGCAACATTTGATGCAGGTTCTTAATTTGTCTTTATCACTCATTTAATCCTCATGGTTAAGTTTGTTTTTTCTGTAATGTCCGAAGGCATTACAGCAACCAACTTTTGACTTTCTGTAATATCCGAAGGTATTACAGGTGGGGCTTTTGACTTTGCTCTTGATCTTAAATTTCAAACGAAGTGCGACAATTTCAAGCGGCCCGTCCCGAAGGGTGGACAGACACGACGAAGTCAGTGGCAGTCCAAGGGCCTTGCTTGCAAAGTCTTGAAAGCTTACTAATACAATTACCATATTATAATGTGCTGTCAAATTAGTGGACTGCCAACTTTATAAAAAAATGGACTGCCAATTTTAGGACTGCCAAAAAAAAGGCCATCCAAATTTGGACAGCCATTTTATTAAACGTTTGATGGTAGACTTATATAACTGCGTTCATGTGTGCGTTCAAATTATCAATGCCGAATTCTTTTAATGGATTGTGTAGAGTGAATTTTTTGCCAACCCGATAAATTTCATCGTCTTTTTTATCCCGAACGACCATGAATACTGTGCGGGTTTTGGCTTCATAGTTAAAAACGAATTTGAGGCCGTTCGATTTAAAGAAGTGATTGAGCTTCAAACGGCCTTCATCTGAACTATAAAGCTCGATAATGTCCTTATAAGAATAGATTTCAAGGCTGCTTTCAGCGTTGTCTATCTGAGCACTTAAAGCATCTATATCAGCCTTTGCATTCTCATATGCTAGCTCTGCATCTGCCATTTGTTGAATGAAAAATGAAGGAATACGGCCATCTTTATACTGTGAGAAAGAAGCAGTCATGTTTTCATAAAGTGATTTTGCTTTCGCAAGCTCATTTTCAGCTTCATAAAATTCTGTTTTTATTGCTTCTGTTGCAGTCGATTTGCTAAACAAAGACAAGAACTGGTTCTCGAAATCTTCCATTTCAAGTTCGTCATTTTTTAGATTTTGTTCTATGCCTGCAGGCATTTCTCTTGCCCACGAATGAATATCATCAAATTCTAATTCATCTCCGGTTAGTTGTTTGACCATTTGCAACAAAGTACCGAATGCAAAATCAAAGCGGAACCTTGGTACATCGCAATGGCTTAACGTTTCTTTTCTTGTGTAACAATGAAAGTAACCATATTTAACGCCTTTTTGATTTATTGATTTTTCAAACATGAGGCTCTGACCACACGCAGCACATTTCACGCAATGCTTGAAAATGTTCAAATATCCTTCGGTGTTACGTCCATAGTCCTTTACTTTTCCGCGTAGCTTCATTGCTTGCAACGCATCTTGAAATTCTTTATGCGTGAGGATTGCTGGGTAATAGTTTTCAATATAACGCTCAAAAACCTTCTTTTTCCCGTCTCTTTTTTGTGACATAAGAGAACCAATGGGATAGCGGCTAGTAAGCATTAAATGAACGGTTTTACGTGACCATTTCCGTTTCGATGTTAGATTTACTTTTTTAAGCGTGTTAGACACGCCTTCATATTTCAAGCCTTCAAAGATTTTTTTAATTTCTTGGGCTTCGTCTTCTACGATTTCAAAGCTATTTGTTTCGGTGTTATGCCGTAGGCCATAAGGAACATTATGAGCATTGAAAGGCACGCCGTCTGTTGCTTTGGTTTTTGCTTTATTCCAAGCAGAACGCCGACGCTTCGACTTGATTTCGCTTTCTTCGTTTGCACGTTTAGCAATCAGACTGATCATCAAAAGATTTTCAAAATCTTTATCAGGGTCTTCATACGAATAAATTTTGTTGTCGGTGGTGGTGTAGAGCTTCACCCCCTTTTTCAAGATTCCGTCTTGTATCAGTGCGACGCCATCAAGCACACGCATTCGGGTAATTCGGTCGATGCTTTCAACGACCAAAAAATCACCCTTCCTGATTTCCCCGGACTCGATACGGTCAAGAATGCCTTTGAGTTTCCCTTTTTTTGAGTTTTCCCCGGTGAACGCTGACTGACCGGGATCGATGATGGTTTCAACGACCGGGACACCTGTCGACGATGTGAAGAACTCTAACGGGCTTGTCTGCCGGTCATAGCTGTCTTTGTCGTCACCACCCTGCACGGTGCTAGACCAACGCACATAAGCGATTGCCAGAGGCTTAGATCGGTCGATTTTCAGGGTTTCCATGTGTCCTAGTCCTGATGTTCAAAAGTGTATGATACGTCTATCCGCTCTCCATGGGCTCTCTGAGCACTTCGAGGACTTTACGGTCGAACTCGGGCAGCTCATCCAAAAACAACACCCCGTGGTGCGCCAGGGTGATTTCGCCCGGCTGCGGTTTCGAGCCGCCGCCCACCAGCGCCGGACCGGAAGCTGAATGATGCGGCTGTCGAAACGGGCGCTGCGGCCAGCAACTCAACGGCACATGGCTGGCCACCGACTGGATGGCCGCCACTTCCAGCGCCTCTTGCTCGTTGAGCGGTGGCAGCAAGCCGGGCAGGCGGCTGGCCAGCAAGGTTTTGCCGGTGCCCGGCGGCCCGGTAAAAAGCAGATTGTGGCTGCCTGCGGCGGCGATCAACAGCGCCCGCTTGGCCGACAGTTGGCCCTGTACATCACTCAAATCGGGATACGGCTTGCTCACGTGCAGCAGGCCGCTGGCCACATAGGGTTCAATCACCACGCGGCCGGCAAAATGCGCCACGGCTTGCAGCAAATGCTCGACGGCGATCACTGTCAGCCCCGAGGCCAGACATGCCTCTTCGGCGTTCGCCAGCGGCACCACCAAAACCCGGCCCGCCGCCCGCGCCGCCAATGCGGCAGGCAATACGCCCTGCACGGGCCGAATGGCCCCCGACAGCGCCAACTCACCCAAACACTCCACTTGCTCCAGCGCCTTGATGGGCAATTGCCCGCTGGCGGCCAGAATGCCCAGCGCGATGGCCAAATCAAAACGCCCGCCGTCCTTGGGCAGGTCGGCGGGCGCCAGATTGAGGGTGATACGGCGCGCGGGAAACTCCAGGCTGGAATTGATAATCGCACTGCGGACCCGGTCTTTGCTTTCTTTGACTGCGGTTTCCGGCAGCCCGACCAAGGTCAGGGCGGGCAACCCATTGGCCAGATGCGCTTCGACCGTCACCACGGGGGCCTCGACGCCCACTTGGGCGCGGCTATACACAATCGCCAGAGACATGACTCATTCCTTGAGTTCGCAAAGCACGCATCCTGCGCGAATCAGCGGCCAAGGGTGCCGGGGAATGGATACCGGATGTGACGGTTACCCCTGTAGGAGCGAGCTCGCCTCGCGATCTTTTGATTATTTAAAAGATCGCGAGACAAGCTCGCTCCGACAGGCGCACTGAACGCTTACTGCGGGCCTTGTTTGTGAATCAAAGCCGCCAGCGCTTCGTATTCTTCTGGCAACAAATCGGTCAGAGGGGCGCGCACCGGGCCTGCGCTATGCCCAGAAATGGTCGCCCCGGCCTTGACGATGCTCACGGCGTAGCCCGCTTTGCGGTTGCGGATGTCCAGATACGGCAGGAAGAAGTCGTCGATGAGTTTGCCCACGGTGTCGTGATCTTCGCGGGCAATGGCGTGGTAGAACTCCATCGCGGTTTTCGGGATGAAGTTAAACACCGCCGAGGAATACACCGGCACGCCCAGCGCTCTGTACGCTGCAGCATAGACTTCTGCCGTCGGCAAACCGCCGAGGTAGCTGAAACGGTCGCCGAGGCGACGGCGGATCGAGACCATCAGTTCAATGTCGCCCAGGCCGTCCTTGTAGCCGATCAGATTCGGGCAACGTTCTGCCAGGCGCTCCAGCAGCGGCGCGGTCAAACGGCAGACGTTACGGTTGTACACCACCACCCCGATGTTTACCGACTTGCACACCGCCTCAACGTGGGCGGCAACACCGTCCTGGCTGGCTTCGGTCAAGTAGTGCGGCAGCAGCAACAGCCCTTTGGCGCCCAGGCGTTCAGCTTCTTGCGCGTATTCGATGGCTTGACGGGTAGAGCCGCCGACACCGGCCAGAATCGGTACGCTGGTGGCGCAGGTGTCTACCGCGGTTTTGATCACTTGCGAGTATTCGCTGGCCGCCAGGGAGAAAAACTCACCGGTGCCGCCTGCCGCGAACAAGGCCGACGCGCCATACGGGGCCAGCCATTCCAGACGCTTGATGTAGCCCTCACGGTGAAAATCACCCTGAGCATTGAAATCGGTGAGCGGAAAAGACAGCAGGCCAGACGAGAGGATGGACTTCAGTTCTTGTGGATTCATTATTCGAACACCCTGAGTAATACGCTTCAGAAAGACGTCAGCCAGTGCTGATGTCGTATGTCATCGTACAACATGAAATTGAAACGCTCAAGAACACGAATACCGCCTCGCTTTTATCACCCGTTCAATCTTTGGCACTCACCTATACAGGTCCTGCTAACCGCCCGTCTTTGAGGACCCCCTTCGTTTTTAAGGCATTCAGACTGCGCCTCAACTAAATCAGAAGGCGCTCGTATTTTTCCTGATTTCAGTGCAGATTGCCGATTGCGAAAACCAATCTCGTTGTCATACCATGTCGTACAACAATAGTAGGCGTAGAGTGACTCTCTGCGAACCTCCACAACAGGCGGGTATTTTCATGAGTTTCGAAAGCCAGCGCGTCAAACAGATCTCTTCGTCCCCCAGCATGGTTATTTCCATGCGCGCTAAAGAATTAGCCAGCCAAGGCCGCGACATTGTCGACATGAGCTTGGGCGAACCTGACTTCGACACCCCTGCGCATATCATCGACGCGGCCTGCCAGGCCATGCGTGACGGCCATACCCGCTACACCGCCCCCCAAGGCACGCTCGCCCTGCGCCAGGCGATCTCGCGCAAATTGCTGCGCGAAAACGGCCTGACCTACAGCGTCGATGAGATCAGTGTTGGCAACGGCGCCAAACAGGTGATTTTCAATACGTTCATGGCCACCCTCGAAGCCGGTGACGAAGTCATCATCCCGGCGCCGTATTGGGTGTCCTATTCCGATATTGTCACGCTCAACGCTGGCACCCCACGCGTGGTGCACTGCGGCATCGACGTCGGCTTCAAGCTCAGCCCGCAGGCATTGCGCGCCCAACTCAATGACAAATCGCGCTGGCTGATCCTCAACACACCGTCCAATCCGAGCGGCGCCATTTACACCGAAGCCGAGCTGCAAGCCCTGGGCAAAGTGCTGGAGGACTTCCCCAATGTATTGGTGATGTCCGACGAGATTTACGAACACGTGTTGCTGGCTGACCAACCCTTCGTCTCATTCGCCACCGCGTGCCCGCAACTGCGCGAACGCACGCTGCTGATCAACGGCGTGGCCAAGGCGTATGCCATGACAGGCTGGCGCATCGGTTACGCCGCTGGCCCCAAAGCGCTGATCGCGGCGGTCAGCAAGATCCAGTCGCAAAGCACCTCAGGCGCGAGCGCCATTTCCCAGGAAGCATCCCGCGCTGCGCTGGACGGCCCGCAAGACTTCGTCGCCAGCAGCGCCCGCGAGTACGCCGAGCGTGGCCGCTTGTTGGTCGAAGGTCTGCGTGAATGCGCCGGGTTGCGTATCGACGCGCCCGCCGGTGCGTTTTATGCCTTCCCCGAATGCAGCCAGTTGCTGGGCCGCATCAGCCCTCAAGGGCAAGTCATTGGCGATGATGTTGAACTGTCTGCGTATCTGCTCGATCACGCTGGGGTCGCTGTGGTACCGGGTTTGGCCTTTGGCCTGCCAGGGTACTTTCGGCTGTCGTTTGCGACCTCACGCGACCACATAAAAAAAGCTGTTATCCGTATCAACGAAGCCCTTTCAGCCTTGCGCTAAAACCTTCGTCCTTTGCTGTGCAAAAGCTGCCATAAAAATAGTCGGAGATCCCCATGTTCGATCACAAGAAAAAGCTGCTTGCCCTTATTGTCGGTGCTTGTCTGTGCACCGCTGTTCAGGCTGAAGACCTCACCGGAACCTTAAAAAAAATCAAGGAATCGGGCACCGTTACCCTCGGGTACCGTGACGCCTCTTTGCCTTTTTCTTATCTGAACGATGACCAGCAACCGATCGGCTACAGCATCGAGCTGTGCCAGAAAATCGTGGACCAGATCAAGGTCAAAGTCGGCGAACCCAACCTCAAGACCCAGTACGTCTCAGTGGTTGCAGCCACCCGCACGCCTTTGCTGATCAACGGCACCATTGACCTGGAATGCGGCGTCACCACCAACACTGTTGAGCGCCAAAAACAAATCGGCTTTCTGTTCACCAGCTATGTCGCCAGCGCCAAATATGCGGTGAAGAAGGCCTCCGGGCTCACCAGTGTTGCTGACCTCAAAGGCAAGGCCGTGGTGGTGATTACCGGCGGCAGCGGCGAGTGGATCACCAAAAACCTCAACCGCGAAAAAGACCTGGGCCTGAAGATCCTCAACGCCAAGGACAGCGGCGAAGCCTTCTTGATGCTGGAGACCGGCCGCGCCGTCGCTTACATCAACGACGATGTGCAATTGATGGCCACCATCGCGCAAAGCCGCAACCCGAATGCCTACACACTACTGCCCGAACCTATGTCTGCCGAGCCGTATGCCATCGGCATTCGCAAGAACGACCCGCAGTTCAAAACCTTCGCCGACGGCGTCTTGAGCCAGCTGTACAGCTCTGGCGAGATCGATACGATTTATCCGAAATGGTTCCTCAAACCCATCCCGCCCAAAGACATCGTAATCAACCTGCCGATGAGTGACGCCTTGATAAAAGCCATCGCCAACCCGAACGACATCGGCGTCTGATACTCCCGTCTCAAGCGTTCTGATTCCAGCCAGCCAAAGACAAGGAGGCGCTTGGTTGGCCGGGGGCAGAGTGTGCAACGACCTCTATCTCCTTTCAAAGGTTGGTGCTTCATGGATTACAACTGGAACTGGAGTATTTTTTGGGAGCACGCTCCCGGAGAGTCTTCGTCGTATCTGCATTGGCTGATCACCGGCACCAGCTGGACGTTGGCCACCACACTGGCCGCGTTCATCCTGGCGTTTTTGATCGGTGGTTTGGTCGGCACCCTGCGCACCACCACGCTGCGCCCCGTGGTGTGGCTGTGCAACCTGTACACCGAAGTGTTTCGCAACATTCCCCTGTTGGTGCAGATGTTCATCTGCTTCTTCGTCCTGCCCGAGTTATTACCCGTTTCGGCCGGTGATTACCTCAAACAGGATTTGCCCTACCCGTCGTTTTTCAGTGCGGTAGTGGCATTGACCCTGTTTACCTCGGCCAAGCTCTCGGAGCTGTTCAAGGCCGGCATTGAATCGGTGGCGCACGGGCAGCGCGGTGCGGCGCTGGCTTTAGGCCTGCGGCCCTACCAGATGTACCTTCAAGTGCTGTTGCCACAAGCGATCCGCGTGGTCTTCCCGCCACTGACTTCCGAGGCGCTGAACACCCTCAAGAACTCATCGGTGGCGCTGACCATCGGCCTGATGGAGCTGACCGCGCAAGCGCGCAACATCAGCGAATACTCGTTCAACACCTTCGAGGCATTCAGCGCGGCGACCCTCATGTACGTGGTCATTTCGCTGCTGGTGACCTTCGTCATGGGCCATATCGAACGTTCCCTGACCATTCGCGGCGCGACGAGGTAGTCATGTTTGATTTAGATCCGAGCGTTATTGTCCGGGCCATGCCCGCCCTGTGGAACGGCCTTAAATTCACCTTGCTGCTGACCTTTGTCGCCATGTCGGTGGGCATCATCACGGGCACCTTGCTGGCCATCATGCGCCTGTCGCACAACCGCGTGCTGCGTGGCTTTGCCCTGGGTTACGTCACGGTCATGCGCAGCATCCCGCTGGTGCTGGTGATTTTCTGGTTCTACTTTTTGATGCCGCTGTTGCTGCAAATGACCTTCGGCACTGAACGCCCCGTGCAGATCGGCCCGGTGGTCACGGCCTTTGTGACGTTCTGCATGTTCGAGGCGGCGTATTACAGCGAAATCATTCGCGGCGGCATCCAGAGCATCAGCCCCGGCCAGAAGCAAGCGGCGGCGGCCCTTGGCCTGCGTCCGGCGCAAGCGATGTTCTACGTGATCCTGCCGCAAGCCTTGCGGCGCATGGCGCCGCTGTTGCTGACCCAGACCATCATTCTGTTTCAAGACACCTCACTGGTGTACGTGCTGTCCATCGCAGACTTCACCGGCGCCGCGAGCAAGTTCGCGCAGCGTGACGGGCGTCTGGTCGAGCTGTATCTGTTCGTTGCCTTGGTCTATCTGGTGATCTGTTACCTGCTGTCCAGCCTGAGCAAACGCCTGAAAACAAACGTAGGGAAAACCGCATGATCCAGATGAACAACCTGAGCAAATGGTACGGCAACTTCCAGGTCTTGAAGAACTGCACCACTGAGCTTGCCCGCGGTGAAGTGGTGGTGGTGTGCGGCCCCTCCGGCTCAGGCAAGAGCACCCTGATCAAATGCGTCAACGGCCTGGAGCCCGTGCAAGAGGGCGATATCTTCATCGAGAACCAGCCGGTGACCGGCAAGGGCGTCGATTTGCCCACATTGCGCGCCAAGGTCGGGATGGTCTTCCAGCATTTCGAACTGTTCCCGCACCTGAGCATTATCGACAACCTCAACCTGGCGCAAATCAAGGTGTTGGGCCGTGACCGCCACGCGGCGACCAAAAAAGGCATGGCGCTGCTCGAACGGGTAGGGCTCAAGAGCCACGCCCACAAGTACCCCATTCAATTGTCGGGCGGGCAGCAGCAGCGCGTCGCCATTGCCCGGGCGCTGGCCATGGACCCCATTGCCATGCTCTTCGATGAACCAACGTCAGCGCTGGACCCGGAGATGGTCAATGAAGTTCTGGACGTCATGGTGGAACTGGCGGGCGAGGGCATGACCATGATGTGCGTCACCCACGAAATGGGCTTCGCCCGCAAAGTGGCGGATCGCGTGGTGTTCATGGACGGTGGCGAGATTATTGAAG
Organism: Pseudomonas sp. PS01297; assembly: GCF_029959305.1. Classification (NCBI taxonomy): domain Bacteria; kingdom Pseudomonadati; phylum Pseudomonadota; class Gammaproteobacteria; order Pseudomonadales; family Pseudomonadaceae; genus Pseudomonas; species Pseudomonas sp. PS01297. The sequence goes on along the minus strand of NZ_JASCPQ010000044.1, from coordinate 8,925 downwards.
ACGTGAAGGCTGAAGCGTTTTTCAGCGCGCCACGTTCAGACCGCGCTCGCAGTTTTCTGTCCAAGATCTTGCAGCACTGATAGATCTGTGGGAGCGAGCTTGTCTCGCGATCTTTTAAACCGTCAAAAGATCGCGAGGCAAGCTCGCTCCTACGGTTGCACCGCATGCGGGCATTACTCGGTCGGCGGCAGCAACCTGGCTTCCAGCTCGGCCACTTTGGCCTCAAGGCTCTCAAGGCGCGCGCGAGTGCGGGCGAGGACGACCATCTGGCTGTCGAATTCTTCGCGGCTGACCAGGTCCAGTTTGCTAAAGCCACTTTGCAGCAAGGCTTTGAACTGGCTTTCGATTTCGTTGCGCGGCAGCGCGGTGTCGCCACTGAACAGACGCGAGGCTTGGCCACTCAGGGCGTCGAGAAAATCTTTGGGCGCGAGCATGGGGTAGGTCCTTAAAACAGATGGCGGTGAGTGTATCACGCAGTATCAGAAGGGCATTGCCTGCCCGGCCTCGCACATTTATTGGGCATCCCCCCGCCTACCTGCGCACCGTTTGCGTGCACAAAACCTCTGCGAAATCAGGCACAACGCCACCAACTGGCAATAAGCACCTGAAATTATTGGCTTTTCCAGACATGGCAAGGTTTCTGCTTAGTTGCTCATGACTCATGTACTGATGCAGTTGCTGTGACGATGGTAGTGCGGCAGGTGGTTCAGGGAGTGCTTGCGTCACCAGCGACTGATGCACGTTGCGCGGCCTGAAGAAGGTCAACGAAGCGTTACAAAGCCAGACACTGCGCATAGACTTGAGCCGGGTTTGTTTTCCTGGGGCAAGTCCACCAATTCGGGAGAAGTTTCATGAAGCTAGTCACCGCCATTATCAAGCCGTTCAAATTAGACGACGTGCGCGAGTCGCTGTCTGAAATCGGCGTGCAGGGCATTACCGTTACTGAGGTCAAAGGCTTCGGCCGGCAGAAAGGCCACACCGAGCTGTATCGCGGTGCGGAGTACGTGGTCGACTTTCTGCCAAAGGTGAAGATTGATGTCGCTATCGACGACAAAGATCTTGACCGGGTTATCGAGGCGATAACCAAGGCTGCCAACACCGGCAAGATTGGTGATGGCAAGATTTTTGTAGTCAATCTGGAACAGGCTATTCGCATCCGTACCGGCGAAACCGATACCGACGCAATCTAAGCCGCCAAACCCCAACGCCCCAGGAGAAAACACTATGACTCTGCGTAAAATCGCAGGGCTCGGAGCCCTGTTGTCCGCTGTATTGCCTGGCCTGGCCATGGCGGCGGATGAAGTGGCTGCTCCAGTCCTCAACTCCGGCGATACCGCCTGGATGCTGACTGCAACGGCTTTGGTGCTGTTTATGACCATTCCCGGCCTGGCGCTGTTTTACGGCGGCATGGTGCGCTCCAAAAACCTTCTTTCTGTGATGATGCAGTGCTTCGCCATTACCGGTCTTATCAGCATCCTGTGGGTCATTTATGGCTACAGCATCGCGTTTGACACCACGGGCATGGAAGCAGGCGTCACCAACTTCAACTCGTTCATCGGCGGCTTCGGCAAAGTGTTCCTGGCCGGCATCACCCCGGCCAGCATCACAGGCCCGGCGGCGTTGTTCCCGGAAGCGGTGTTCGTCACCTTCCAGATGACCTTCGCCATCATCACCCCGGCCCTGATCGTCGGTGCGTTCGCAGAGCGCATGAAGTTCTCGGCCATGCTGATCTTCATGGGCGTGTGGTTCACCCTGGTGTACGCGCCAATCGCGCACATGGTCTGGGGCGGCCCGGGCAGCTTGCTGGGTGACTGGGGCGTGCTCGATTTCGCGGGCGGCACCGTGGTGCACATCAACGCCGGTATTGCTGGCCTGGTTGCGTGCATCGTGCTCGGCAAGCGTAAAGGCTACCCAACCACGCCAATGGCCCCGCACAACCTGGGTTACACCCTGATCGGCGCGGCCATGCTGTGGATCGGCTGGTTCGGCTTCAACGCAGGCTCGGCAGCTGCCGCCAACGGCACCGCTGGTATGGCGATGCTGGTCACGCAAATCGCCACCGCCACTGCCGCACTGGGCTGGATGTTTGCCGAGTGGATTACCCACGGCAAGCCAAGCGCACTGGGCATCGCCTCGGGCGTGGTGGCCGGTCTGGTTGCAATCACCCCGGCTGCAGGCACCGTCGGCCCAATGGGCTCGATCGTGATCGGTCTGGCGGCAGGCGTGATCTGCTTCTTCTGCGCCACCAGCCTCAAGCGCAAGCTGGGCTATGACGACTCGCTGGACGCATTCGGCGTACACGGTATCGGCGGTATCGTCGGCGCCATCCTCACCGGCGTGTTTGCAGCGCCAGCACTGGGTGGCTTCGGCACCGTGACGGACATCGGCACACAAGTGTGGATCCAGTTCAAAGGTGTTGCCTTCACTGTGATCTACACCGCGGTGGTGACGTACGTCATCCTCAAAGTGCTGGATGCCGTGATGGGCCTGCGGGTTAACGAAGAAGAAGAGGCTGTTGGCCTCGACCTGGCACAGCACAACGAGCGTGGTTACAACCTGTAATCCGCCCTTTAAAAAAATACCCGGCTTGCCGGGTATTTTTTTACCTGAAATCTGGCGCTATTCGCTGCGATGAAATGATTTTTCTGATCACTTTAGGCTCAGATCAGTTCTACGCTTGTTTGTAGGAAGAAGGCTTACGCGACAACTCGACTATTAGCCGCTTTGCTTTTTTATTCAGCACGCTAGAATGCGCGCCAAGGGGCGATAAACAGCCCCTGGCAGGACGAAGGCGAGGATAAGCACCCGACGCTTTCAAGGCCCGCAGCTCGGGCTACGGGCAACGTGTTTACCTGAACGAGCAGCGCGATATTGCGAAACTCGATAAGTTCTCGTCACCTTTACGGATGAAGAGGCTTGAGCCTCGGTTTGCCCAAGGCTACTTTTTCACCAGCGGCAGTCGACACCGGGTGCAGCTGGTCTATAACTAATCTGCTTTACGCAAGTCATGGGGTAGAACATGAGCGACGATGATCTGGAAAATGATGACCTCGAAGTAGGTGACGAAGACGAGACCGAGGAAGGCCTCGACGCGGCAGCCGAAGACGTTGCTGACGACGACGCTGGCGATGATGCGCCGGCCCCTGCGGCCAAAGGCAAATCCAAGGCTGCGGTGTCGGTTGACGACCTGCCCAGCATTGAAGCCAAAAACAAAGAGCGTGACGCTCTGGCTCGCGCCATGGAAGAGTTTCTCTCCCGGGGCGGCAAAGTGCAGGAAGTCGAGGCGAACGTGGTGGCAGACCCACCCAAGAAGCCTGACAACAAGTACGGCAGCCGCCCTATCTAAGGGCAGCTCCATTGCTTGAAGAAAAAACCCGCCGTCGCTGCGGGTTTTTTTGTGGGTGACGGCTGAGCGCCACAGGCTGCGATTGTTTGATCCGTAGCCGCTGACGAGGAACGAAGGCTGCGATGCGGGCCGCAGGACCGCCGTCTAGGGTCGCTGCGCAACCCATCGCAGCCTCATGCTTCGCCAGCGGCTACAGAGCTTGGGTACGCATCGTTTTAAGCACCGCTGGCAGTTCGCTCAAGCAGCCCACTTCGGCATCCGGGGCTTTGTCGCCTTCCCAGTGTTTGCCGCCAGGGTTGAACCAGATGGCGCGCAAGCCCGCCTGCTGGGCACCGGCAATGTCATCACCGGGGTGATCCCCCACGTGCACGGTCGCCGCAGGCGAAATATCCCCGCCGCGACGCAGCGCCTCGTGAAACAACCGCGCATCCGGCTTGGCAATGCCAATGTCTTCGGCGCACAACACAAACTTGAAGTGATGCCCCAGCCCAATGCGGCGCACGTCGGCATTGCCATTGGTCACGACACCCAAGGCATAGTCAGAGGCCAGCGCTATCAGCGTAGGCTCAGCCTCAGGAAAAACCTCTAGCGCATGGCGCGCGTCAATGAACACCTCAAACGCTTGCTCTGCCATCGCCACAGCATCCGCATAACCCGCACCCTGCAAGGCGTGGAACAACACCCGCCGCCGCAACGCGCTGATGCGATGCTTGAGCTGCGGCTCGTCGACCAAAACACGCTGGCGCAACGCCTGATACCCCGCAACATCCAGCGCGCCCAATTTTGGTGCGTTTTCGGCCAGCCAGGTCTGCAGTACGGTCTCGGCACTGGCAATCACCGGCGCGGTGTCCCACAGGGTGTCGTCGAGGTCGAAGGTAATCAGCTCAATGGTCATTCACTGCCCTTACTGCGTTTGGCCCGTGGGTGGGCGCTGTCGTAAACCGATGCCAGGTGCTGGAAATCCAGATGGGTGTAGATCTGCGTGGTTTTAATGTCCGCATGCCCGAGCAATTCCTGCACCGCACGTAAATCCTGAGACGATTCCAGCAAATGGCTGGCAAATGAATGGCGCAGCATGTGCGGGTGCAGGTTCTGCCCCAGCTCGCGCTCGCCTGCGGCTTTAACCCGTAGCTGGATGGCCCGCGGGCCAAGCCGGGTGCCGCGCTGGCTGACGAACACAGCGTCGTCTTGCGGGTTGGCCAGGCTGCGCAAAGGCAGCCACGCCAGCAGCGCTTCCCGGGCCTTTTTGCCGACCGGCAGCACGCGTGTCTTGCTGCCTTTACCGAGCACTTCTACCAGGCCGTCTGCCAGGTCGAGTTGGTCCAGGTTAAGCCCGGTCAGCTCCGACAAGCGCAACCCGGACGAATAGAACAGCTCAAGAATGGCTTGGTCACGCACCGCCAAAAAGTCGTCCTCGACAGCGCCTTCGAGCAGTTGCAGGGCCCGGTCAGTGTCGAGGGTTTTCGGCAGGCGGCGCTCGCCCTTGGGCGGCGACAGGCCGCTGGCCGGGTCGTGATCACACAGCCCTTCGCGGTTGAGGTAGTGATACAGCCCGCGCACCGCCGACAGCAGCCGCGAGATGCTGCGCGAAGACTGGCCTTGCTGATGCAGGCGCGCCACCAGTTGGCGCAAGCGCTGGATATCCAGGGCAGGCCAATCGGGGATGGATTCTTTAACGCAAAAGGCCAGCACCTTGTTCAGGTCGCGGCGATAGGCTTCCAGCGTGTGGGGAGACACTTGGCGCTCACTGCGCAGGTGGGTGCAGTAAGCGTCCAGTTGCCGTTCCACCGCTAGCGGACCGAGCGCAGGGCGCTGGTGAAGCGCGGCAAGACTCGCCCCAGCACTTCGGCGATATGCCCCAGAAACAGCATGCCCACCGAGCTTTTATAGTGCTGCGGGTCGCGGCTGCCCACGGCCAATACGCCATGTAAGCCCAGATGATTGAGCGCAACCACCGCCGTCGAACCGATTTGCTTGCGCTGTTCTTCGCCGAACAAGAAGTCCAGCTCATGCTCACGCAGGCTACCGCTGACCGCTTTACCCTCGGCCAGCAAACCGCCCAAGGCCCGTTGTGCATCGGCGCTGTTGACCCAGCGCCCAACCGGCATCGGGTTGTCGCCAAACAGCACCAGGCTGACAAACGGCACCTGGAAATCCTGGCGCAAGCTGTCTTCGACGGCCATTACCAGTTCTTCAAGGCTGGTGGCGTCCATCAGAGCGAGGTTGAGGCGACGGGTTTTTTCGAACAAACGATCGTTGTCGCGGGCCACGTCCATCAGTTGCGATAAACGATGGCGCATCTCGATGTTGCGACCGCGCAACAGCTCCAACTGGCGCTCAACCAGCGAAATGGTGTCGCCGCGCTGGTGCGGGATCCGCAACGCCAGCAGCAACTCGTCGCGCTGATTGAAGAAGTCCGGATGAGCCTCCAGGTAGGCCGCAACCGTCGCAGCCTCCAGAGCGTCAGCAGGCAGTTCAAGGTCGGAAGGCTGTGGCTGGTCGGTCATCAGATGCGCTCGCTCATAAACGGACTTGTCCTTCGTACACACGCATCGCCGGGCCGGTCATGATCACGGACTGGCCTGGGCCACCCCATTCAATGGACAAGCGACCTCCGGGCAAATCGAGGGTCACCGGTGAGTCCATCCAGCCCTGGCTGATTGCCGCCACCGCAGCCGCACAGGCGCCGGTACCGCAGGCCTGGGTTTCCCCGGCACCACGCTCCCACACCCGCAGTTGCCCGCGTTGACGATCTATCACGTGCAAAAAGCCCACGTTAACCCGCGCCGGAAAGCGCGGATGGTGTTCAATTTTTGGCCCCAGCTCATGCACCGGCGCGGCGTTGATGTCGTCAACGCGCAACACCGCATGGGGGTTGCCCATCGACACGGCAGCCAACTGCACCGGCTGCCCGTCGACATCCACCTCATAGCTCAACGCCTGGGCATCGGCCACAAACGGGATCTCGTGCGGAACCAGGCGCGGCGGGCCCATGTCGACGCTGATCTGCCCATCGCTGCGCACGTTCAGTTCGATGATGCCGCTTTTGGTTTCGACCTTGATCTGACGCTTGGTGGTCAACCGCTTGTCGAGCACAAACCGGGCGAAACAGCGGGCACCGTTGCCGCACTGTTCAACTTCAGAACCGTCGGAGTTGAAGATCCGGTAACGGAAATCCACCTCCGGGTTGCTCGGTGCCTCAACGATCAATAATTGATCAAAGCCGACACCCGTGTGCCGATCACCCCATTGTTTGGCGTGCTTGGGCAAAATGTGCGCGTGCTGGCTGACCAGGTCAAGGACCATGAAGTCATTGCCCAGGCCGTGCATTTTGGTAAAACGCAGCAACATGGGCTCACTCCGGCAGAAGGCTTTCGCCGGCATACAGCTCAGCAACGGTCTCGCGACGGCGCACTTCAAACGCTTGATCGCCATCCACCAGAATTTCGGCGGCGCGGCCTCGGGTGTTGTAGTTCGAGCTCATGACAAACCCGTAGGCACCTGCCGAATGCACGGCCAGCAAATCACCTTCGGCCAGCGCCAACTGGCGGTCTTTGGCCAGGAAGTCACCAGTTTCGCAGATCGGGCCGACGATGTCGTAAGGGCGGGCTTCTGTGTCACGCGGGCGTACCGCGGTCACGTCCATCCAGGCCTGGTACAACGCCGGACGAATCAGGTCGTTCATGGCCGCGTCGACAATGGCGAAGTCTTTGTGCTCGGTGTGCTTGAGGTACTCGACCTGAGTCAGCAGCACGCCCGCATTGGCCACGATGAAACGGCCCGGCTCGAACACCAGCGCCAGATCACGGCCCTCAATGCGCGAACGCACAGCTTTGATGTAGTCAGCAGCCAAGGGCGGCTCTTCATCGCGATAGCGCACGCCCAAGCCGCCACCGAGGTCGATGTGGCGCAGGTAAATGCCGCAATCGCCCAGACGGTCGATCAGCCCCAGCAGGCGATCAAGCGCATCGATAAACGGTTCGAGGGTGGTCAGTTGCGAGCCGATATGGCAATCGACGCCCACCACTTCGAGGTTAGGCAGTTGCGCGGCGCGGATGTACACGTCTTCGGCGTCTGCGATGGCGATGCCAAACTTGTTTTCTTTAAGGCCGGTGGAGATGTACGGGTGCGTGCCTGCGTCTACGTCCGGGTTGACCCGCAGCGAGATCGGCGCACGAACGCCCAGCTCGGCAGCCACCACTTGCAGGCGCTCCAGCTCGTCAGTGGACTCGACGTTAAAGCAGTGCACGCCGACTTCCAGCGCACGGCGCATGTCGTCGCGGGTCTTGCCGACGCCCGAAAACACGATTTTGTCTGCCGAGCCGCCAGCAGCCAGCACACGCTCCAGTTCACCGCGCGACACAATGTCAAAACCAGCGCCCAAACGCGCCAGGACATTGAGTACACCCAGGTTGGAGTTGGCCTTGACTGCAAAGCACACCAGATGCGGCATGCCGGCCAGGGCATGGGCATAGGCGTTGTATTGCGCCTCGATGTGCGCCCGGGAATAGACGTAGGTCGGGGTGCCGAAGCGTTCGGCGATGGCCGTCAGCGCAACACCTTCGGCGAACAGCTCGCCGTCCCGGTAATTAAAAGCGTCCATGGTGTTCCCTTATTGATGCTTGTGCGCTTGAGATTGCGACGATTTGGCTTGGTCATCCGGGTTTTTGCTGTCATCGGGCAGATACAGCGGTCCTTTTTGACCACAGGCAGAAACAAGGCAAGCAACCGCGACAAGCGCAGCAAACGAAGAGATCAGGCGCTTCATGGCGAAATCCTTTGAAAAGCATTAATTGCGACCGAGTATACCGACCACCCACCAGCTTGCCTATGCAGCAGACGGCTCGCGCGGGGGGCACCTGTCCGGATAATCAGGTGTGCTATTGCGGCGGGTTGTCTTAGGGTTTGCAATCGGTCTGGAGCGCCCGTATCTTGCGAACTCCGAGCATGACTAGACACTACGAGGTTCCACCATGAGTTTGAATGAAGCCCGTTTTCACGATCTGGTCGATGCAACCCAGCAACAGCTGGAAGACGTTTTTGACGAGAGTGACCTGGACGTAGATCTGGAGAACTCAGCCGGTGTTCTGACGGTTAAGTTTGAAGGTGGAGCCCAATTGATCTTCAGCCGCCAGGAACCGTTGCGTCAGCTTTGGCTGGCCGCTAAAAGCGGAGGTTTCCACTTTGACTACGATGAAGAATCCTCGCGCTGGGTCTGCGATACGTCTGAGGAACTGCTCAGCGAAATGGTTCAGCGCCTGACCCTGGAGCACACGGGTGCTGACCTGGATTTTGACGAGATCTGATTGTGACTGCGCCTGCTAAACCCGCAAAACCGCTCTACAGCAACGTCAGCCCGGCCGTGCCGTCCCCATGCATCAGCACGTGCCGGCTGGATGAACACAAGGTCTGCCTGGGGTGTTTTCGCCACGTCGAAGACATTCGCGAATGGCGCTCGGCAAGTGATGCACGCCGCCGGGTCATTTGCGAGCAGGCCCGCGAGCGCAGGGGCTGATCGTTGTAGGAGCGAGCTTTGCACGCGCTGTTTGAAAAAAAAAAAAAATACCGCGGGCAGCGCG
>NZ_JASCPQ010000043.1:0-42551 GCF_029959305.1 Pseudomonas sp. PS01297 | reverse complement strand
GAGCGAGCTTGCCTCGCGATCTTTTAAACGATCAAAAGATCGCGAGGCAAGCTCGCTCCTACGGTGTTTGTTTTCTTTTTTCTTATATGTGCCGTACCCATGAATTCGCAAAGCATCATCGTTCCTAAAATCTCCACCTTGCCGGTCCATGAGCCGCGTGCCCGCGCGATCGTGCGCTGGCTGGTGCGTAAAAACATCATTGAAGAAGAGCTCAGCACGTGCGGGCGCAATGGCAGCGCCATGGCCTATGCCATCGCGCCGGGTGCCGCCAGTGTGGTGCTGCACCCTGAAGCGCTGCCGTTCGGCCAGCCGATCAACGGTCTGGAGATCGTCACCAAGCGTTGCATCTACACGCCGGTCAAAGGTTTTCTGGAAGAAGCAGGCTGCGCCGAGTGCCGCAAGGAAGTCGGCGAAGCGCTGTTCGACAGCCTCGAAGAATGGATGCCAGGGCACACGGACAACTTTGTTTGCCCTTTGTGTGGCCATGAAGACGACATCAACGGCTTCTTGTTTTTGCAGCCGTGCGGCTTCTCCAACCTGGGGTTTATTTTCAATAACTGGGCCGAGGCGGGGTTCAAGCAGAGCTTCCTCGACGAGTTTGCCGACTGGCTGGATCAGCCGGTGGCGTGGGTCAAAGTCGAGTTGTAAGGGCTTTTTCTGCCTCGCGGGTCAATAAATCATGGCTTTTAGCGCAAAACTCTCTAAAGGTTTCCGTTGAGAGCCACAGGTGTTTTGAGTACAATGGCGCGCTTCCATTTTCCCGCTCGGGAGCCCCAGCGATGCTGCGTATCAGCCAAGAAGCACTCACCTTCGATGACATCCTTCTCGTTCCCGGTTATTCCGAGGTTCTTCCGAACGAAGTCAGTCTAAAGACTCGTTTGACCCGTGGCATTGAACTGAATATTCCGCTGGTCTCCGCCGCAATGGACACCGTCACTGAAGCCCGTCTGGCAATCGCCATGGCTCAGGAAGGCGGCATCGGCATCATCCACAAGAACATGACCATCGAGCAGCAAGCTCACGAAGTGCGCAAGGTCAAACGCTACGAAGCCGGTGTGGTTAAAGAGCCCATCACTATCGAAGCTGACGCCACGGTGCGTGAACTGTTCGAATTGACCCGCCAGCACAATATTTCCGGCGTACCTGTACTGCACAATGGCGACCTGGTCGGCATCGTGACCTCCCGTGACGTGCGCTTCGAAAGCCGTCTGGAAGCCACCGTTCGTGAAGTGATGACGCCTAAAGAGCGTCTGGTCACGGTCAAGGAAGGCGCCGACAAGGACGAAGCCCGTGAACTGCTGCACAAGCACCGCATCGAGCGCGTGCTGATCGTCGACGACAGCTTTGCCCTTAAAGGCATGATGACCGTCAACGACATCGAAAAAGCCAAGGCGTACCCGCTGGCCAGCAAGGATGACCAAGGTCGTCTGCGCGTAGGCGCTGCTGTCGGTACTGGCAAAGACACCGAAGATCGCGTCACAGCCCTGGTAGCTGCTGGCGTTGACGTGGTGGTAGTTGATACCGCCCACGGTCACTCCAAAGGCGTGATCGACCGCGTACGTTGGGTCAAGCAGAACTTCCCTGAGGTACAGGTCATTGGCGGCAACATCGCCACTGGTGCTGCGGCTTTGGCCCTGGCAGAAGCTGGCGCTGACGCCGTTAAAGTCGGGATCGGCCCAGGCTCGATCTGCACCACCCGTATCGTTGCCGGTGTTGGCGTTCCGCAAATCAGCGCGATTGCCAACGTGGCCGCAGCCCTTGAAGGCTCGGGCGTACCGTTGATCGCCGACGGTGGCATCCGTTTCTCGGGTGACCTGTCCAAGGCCATCGTGGCCGGTGCTTCCTGCGTCATGATGGGTTCGATGTTTGCCGGTACTGAAGAAGCACCGGGCGAAATCGAACTGTTCCAGGGCCGTTCGTACAAGGCTTATCGCGGCATGGGTTCGCTGGGTGCGATGTCGCAGTCCCAGGGTTCTTCCGACCGTTACTTCCAGGACTCCTCTGCGGGTGCCGAGAAGCTGGTGCCGGAAGGCATCGAAGGTCGCGTACCGTACAAAGGCTCGCTCACCGCGATCATTCACCAACTGATGGGCGGTCTGCGTTCCTCGATGGGTTACACCGGCAGCGCCGACATCGAGCAAATGCGTACCAAGCCCGAGTTTGTGCGCATCACCGGCGCTGGCATGGCTGAATCCCACGTCCACGACGTGCAGATCACCAAAGAAGCACCTAACTATCGCGTAGGTTGATAGTGGTCGCATCCGGGCTCCAACCCGGGTGCGATACGAATTAAATCACCGGGGCTGTTTGATTCAGCCCCGTGTCGTTTCTGAAATTTATCGAGATTTAGTCATGTCCCTCGACATTCACGCTCACCGCATCCTGATTCTGGACTTCGGTTCTCAGTACACCCAGTTGATCGCCCGTCGCGTTCGTGAAATCGGTGTTTACTGCGAATTGCACCCGTTCGACATGGACGACGCAGCGATCCGCGAATTTGCCCCTAAAGGCATCATCCTGGCCGGTGGCCCGGAGTCTGTACACGAAGCCAACAGCCCGCGTGCCCCGCAAGCGGTATTTGACCTCGGCGTGCCGGTTTTCGGTATCTGCTACGGCATGCAGACCATGGCTGAACAGCTGGGTGGCAAGGTTGAAGGTTCCGAGCTGCGTGAATTCGGTTATGCCCGCGTAGACGTGGTCGGCAAAAGCCGCCTGCTCGACGGCATCGAAGACCACATCGACGCAGACGGCGTGTTCGGTCTGGACGTGTGGATGAGCCACGGTGACAAGGTCACCAAAATGCCATCCGACTTCCACGTTCTGGCCAGCACCCCGAGCTGCCCGATTGCCGGCATGTTCAACGACGAACGTGCTTACTACGGCGTGCAGTTCCACCCGGAAGTGACCCACACCAAGCAGGGCGGTCGCATCCTGTCGCGCTTTATCCTCGACATCTGCGGCTGTGATGCCCTGTGGACTCCGTCGAAAATCGCGGAAGACGCCATCGCCACCATCCGTGCTCAAGTTGGCACTGACAACGTCCTGCTGGGCTTGTCCGGCGGTGTTGACTCCTCGGTAGTAGCAGCGTTGCTGCACAAGGCCATCGGCGACCAACTGACCTGCGTCTTCGTCGACAACGGCCTGCTGCGCCTGCACGAAGGTGACCAGGTGATGGCCATGTTCGCAGAGAACATGGGCGTTAAAGTGATCCGCGCCAACGCTGCCGACCAGTTCCTGAACAACCTGGCTGGCGAAAACGACCCCGAGAAAAAGCGCAAAATCATCGGTCGCACCTTCATCGACGTATTCGATGCCGAGTCCAACAAACTGGACAACATCAAGTACCTGGCGCAGGGCACCATCTACCCGGACGTGATCGAATCGGCTGGCGCCAAAAGCGGCAAAGCCCACGTCATCAAGTCGCACCACAACGTAGGTGGTTTGCCGGAAGAAATGAACCTCAAGCTGGTAGAACCCCTGCGCGAGCTGTTCAAAGACGAAGTCCGCCGTCTGGGCCTGGAACTCGGCCTGCCGTACGACATGGTCTACCGCCACCCATTCCCGGGCCCGGGCCTGGGCGTGCGCATCCTGGGTGAAGTGAAAAAGGAATACGCCGACCTGCTGCGTCGTGCTGACCACATCTTCATCGAAGAACTGCGCAAAGCCGACTGGTACCACAAAGTCAGCCAGGCCTTCGTCGTGTTCCAGCCGGTTAAATCGGTTGGCGTTGTAGGCGATGGCCGCCGTTACGCTTGGGTAGTTGCCCTGCGTGCCGTAGAAACCATCGACTTCATGACCGCGCGTTGGGCTCACCTGCCTTACGAACTGCTCGAAACCGTGAGTGGTCGCATCATCAACGAAATCGAAGGCATCTCGCGCGTTACCTACGACGTATCGAGCAAGCCACCGGCGACGATTGAGTGGGAATGATCCCGCGTCCGGCACTGCCCGGCACTATCTAGCAAAAAATGCCCTGAAGCCCGCGTAATTGCGGGCTTTTGGGTTTTTGGGTCTGGCAAGTTCGGGCAGCGTTTTGCATCGCCAAGCATGTATTTTTTATGGCATGGTACGGGGCACTAACTGCAACCGATGCCATGCATGATGCTTGATACCATGTCCGTCTCATCAGGGCGGGCATGGTATCGAGATAGCCAGGAGGCCTGGTTTTACTGGGGGAAACCCCATTCTTCCGTGCTTTTCAGAGCATGGTATTTTTTCATGGAAAAAGTCAAAGCCATGCTCACTGATACCAAGCTCCGAAACCTCAAGCCGCAAGGCAAGCTCTACAAGGTGATTGACCGCGATGGCTTGTACGTGGCGGTTACACCTGCCGGCTCAATCTCCTTTCGCTACAACTATTCCATAAATGGCCGGCAGGAGACTGTCACCTTCGGTCGTTATGGCTTAGGGGGAATAACTCTGGCGGAGGCGCGTGAGAGGCTAGGGGAGGCGAAGAAGATGATTGCCGCAGGCAAGTCGCCTGCTAAGGAGAAGGCGCGTGCGAAGGCGCGCACCAAAGGGGCTGAGACATTTGATGATTGGGCAGAAAAATGGCTGCGCGGCTATCAGATGGCGGATTCGACACGCGATATGCGCCGATCAGTCTACGAACGCGAATTGAAGCCGAAGTTTGGCAATCAGAAGCTGGCTGAAATCACTCATGAGGATCTGCGGGCGCTGACTGATGCGATAGTGGAGCGGGGGGCGCCTGCAACTGCTGTCCACTCCCGTGAGATCGTGCTACAGGTCTTTCGCTGGGCCATTGAGCGTGGCCATAAGGTTGAAAACCCGGCGGACCTAGTGAGGTCTGCCAGCATCGCCAAATTTGAGCCACGTGATCGGGCGCTGACGCCTGATGAAATTTCGCTGATGTACCAGTACATGGATCGGATCGGAACAGCAACTTCGGTTCGTGCCGCAGCCAAACTCCTGCTGCTGACGATGGTGCGCAAAAGCGAGCTGACCAATGCGACGTGGAGTGAAATCAATTTCAGCGAGGCGCTATGGACAATCCCCAAAGAGCGGATGAAGCGCCGAAACCCTCATTTGGTGTTTCTGTCCCGGCAGGCATTGGATTTCTTCATTGCGTTGAAAACTTTGGCCGGAGGTTCTGAGTACATCTTGCCGTCACGCTACGACTCCGATTTGCCAATGAGTGCCGCCACTATCAACCAGGTACTGACACTGACCTATCGCCTTGCCCAAAAGGAGGGGGTGCCGCTAGGAAAATTCGGCCCCCACGACCTACGCCGCACAGCTAGCACGCTGCTGCATGAGGCGGGTTACAACTCTGACTGGATCGAGAAGTGTCTTGCGCATGAGCAGAAAGGCGTTCGAGCCGTTTACAACAAGGCCGAGTACCGGGATCAGCGGCGAGCGATGTTGCAGGATTGGGCCGATATGCTCGATGAATGGACGCTGAAGAAACCTCGCAAAATAAATGGGTAGCTTGGAAGGTCGCTCTCTTTTCAGCTAATTACTTGATAGGGAGTTGCACTACACCTAAAAAGTGGTCCTCATCGGTGTTGACCAGTCATCTGCGTTGGATATGACCGGTCGCACGCATGGCAGAGGGGGAAGCAGTAATTTAAGATTGACTGCTAACAAATGATTGCAGATTTTCGAACTGACGAAGATTGCCGCAGCTACGCAGGTCAAGCGGGAATAGTTCACTGCTAACCATTGAAATTAATGGTTGATTGTCCTAGTCTGGCGGAACTGGATCGCGACTAGCTTTATTTTGGATTAAAGTTTTCTCTCATTTTTATTTCATATCCGTTCAGGAAGTGTTTTCCGTCCTTGGTTTCCGGTTTCGGTGGCCAAAGCTTTAAAGATGTTTCTAGTCTTGCGAATTCAAATATGGTGAGCAAGAGTAATAGCGAGTTTCGCTTGGTGGGGAATTCATTGTCTGCGCCGTGCATAACAGGGTTTCGATGAATCGAGGTGTCACCAGGCTTACCTGTCATAAGTTTATTCAGGAACTTTGTGAAGTATAAGGTTGCGGACATGTCAGCGTAAAGCATTGTGTTTTCATAAGGCTCAAGATTGATCTTGTAACTTATCCCTTGATTCGCCTCGAATGAGATGTTGTTGTACTCTCTAAAAAGTCCCTCGATCACCATGAATGATGCAGGGATGGCGATCTCATACATTTCGCTGAAATGGCTGGTCACAATTTGAGAAATTGTTTTTTCTCTTTTCTTTATAAGCGGGCTTATATTTGAGCAGTTTTCAAGCATTCTATTGAAATACTCGGCATCGTTTGTTTCCTCCCAAGCATTCTGCAATAGTTTCATTGTGGATGACGAATCCTTTGCAAAGGATTCAGTGATTTTTTCCCATTGAGCTATTGTTATGTCTTTGAAGTAATACAGCCCGTTTTCCATGCATAGTTCGTGTAGCGGTATATCCGCCTGCCGAGAAATATTCATGAGCGAGTATAGGAGTTCGTGCCCTTCGGAGCTAATATTGAAAATATTTTTTGTGGGACGTTCTGGTTTGGTTGTATCGATTGCATAGTGGCAAAATTTATACTTATACCCGGAGCCGCAAGGGCACGGCTTATTTCGCCCTGGTTTAGTGCTGGACATAATTATATCTCTTTAAGGATTTTTGAATTGTGAGTGCTTAATATTTTATTGGCGTGTGGCTTCGGCATTGATAAGTGTGCTCTTAAAAAATATACTGATTGTCAATATTTGTAGCAGCGCGTGTTAAACTACTCATGCTGTCGAAAGTCGAAAGCAATCAGGAATTGAGCGAAGAGTTTTGGATACTGCTTGGCGTTCGATCTCCAGTCTGCGAGCAATTTCTGACTGGTTGAAGCCAAGTTTTTGCAGTACGAGGATTTGCTTTCTTCGGTCTGTCAGCTTCATGTCCACCATTAATCGAGCGAGATTTCTTAACTCCGCTTCGTCCGCTAGGTGCAGGGTTTGGCTAAGCATGTATCGAAAGATATAAGCGTCGACGAGCTCGTCACCTGACTTTGCCTTAGGCTCTGCTCGTATCGCGCATTGTCTGCTCAATCTGGCCAGCTCTAGGTCGAACTGCGCTACAGATCTCATTGCTTGCCTGTATGCCGGATTCCAGCGTCCATCTGGTGTCTTTGGGCGGTGGGTGGTGCAGTACAGGTTGCTCAGGCGTAGGTGTTCATCAATGTCACGCTGACCTTCACCTTCTGCGAACAATGCTAGCTCTGCTCGCGCGCCGCAGAATCTACAAAACCCCTTCAAGCGTTGACCGTTCAAACCGTCCATATCCTTGGTATACGGCTGCTTGCGCTTACATGCCAGCACCAGTTCTATCAACGTCTCAAGCGTCGCAATGAAGCAGCGATCATCCCCCGACTGCTTGTCGTGAGTCAGAACAAAAGCTCGTAGCAGCTGACGCTGTAGGCGCACCATAGCGGCAATGCCAACAAGCTGGATAATCGCGCTGAACGCTACATTCGTTCCTGCCCCGGGTATATGGTCCTGATAACGCGATGGAAGCGTTTCGGCATATGACGCCACGGCAGGGTCGATAAGCTCTTCGACCAGACGAACGATCGGATAGCGTTTAGATGCTGTGGAGTAGGGCTCCCAGCGATCAAGGAATCGGTGAAGGGCCTCTGCGACGGAGGCATCACACCCCTCCCAAATAGCTATGGTCGTTTGTTTTTTCATGTCAACCATTCTAGCCAATCATTCTGTCGAAGCAATAGGCACCTAAAGGCACGATCAGGCACACATTCGCTGTGACTGATAGGGCCTAGCTATGCATTCATCGAGCAAAAAACTAATCGACAAAAAGACACTCCTGGCGATGATCCCGCTGTGTGAGCGCACGATCTATAACTTTGAAATGAAGGGTAAATTTCCACGTCGAATTGCGGTGAGTAGCCGCAAGGTCGTGTGGGATTTAGCCGAGATAGAGGAGTGGATTGATACATGCAGGGAGTCCGGCCCCGCTCCTAGGCCAGGAATGGCAGTCTGAGCGGTGGGGTTCAGGCCTGAGACAAGGTCGACATCGCGTCCTTACTCAGACACTGCAAACGACCTTGTAGAGCTGAAAAGCGCAAGTTTACAGCTTGCGCTTTTCAGCTCTCAGGACGAAGCGCAGATGTACCACGATAGGACGAGAGCCGGTTTTTTTTCGTTGCTCGTCGACTCCCAAGGTGAAAAGCGCCAGTCCTCTCATCGTTTGGCTGATATGCCAAAAGTGCTCAGTTTGTTGGACAAAAAACGTGACACGTGGATGTCCCAGGCAGAGTTTATCCGACCCAATCGGCGAGTCGTTAATCTTCTGCGGCTTGGCCTGCTGTTCGCCGACCTCGACACCTACCGCGTGCCCGCGCTGGCTGGGCGAGCGCCTGACCAACTGGCCGCGTCCGTCCTATACTTCTGCGCCGAAGAGGGCTTGCCGCCGCCGTCCGTGCTGATCTACAGCGGCCGGGGCATACAGGCCAAATGGTTGCTGGAGGGCACCATTCCACGACAGGCCCTACCCCGCTGGAACGCCTGCCAACGCTACCTTGTGGATCGCCTCGCGCACGTCGGGGCCGACCCAATGGCCAAGGACGCCAGCCGCGTGCTGCGTACCGTCGAGACGGTCAACAGCAAGAGCGGCAAAGTCTGCCGCGTGGTTCACGTCCAGAGCGGCCTTGATGGTCAGCCGATCCGCTACAACTTCGAGTATCTGGCCGAGGCCCTGCTACCGGCAGCCCGATGGACTATCGAGCAGCAACGGCAGGAGCAACAGAAACAGGCCGAACAGCGCGCAACGGGTAAGCGTTTCCTTTTGGTGCCCGGCAGCAAAGCTGACAATCTGCGCGGGTTTTCCGGCCGACAGCTCGCGTGGGATCGGCTGGAAGACCTGCGCAAGCTGGCCGAGCTGCGCGGTGGTGTCGGTGAAGGCAGCCGGATGCAGCACCTGTTTTGGCGATTGAATTTCCTGCTGCTGTCCGGGGCGACCAACAGCAAGCAGATGTACCACGAAGCGGCCGCGCTGGCCCGCGAACTTGATCCACAGTGGAATAGCCGCTCGAAAGAGCTTATGACCCTGTTCAGCAGGGCCAAAGCCTACGAGGCCGGGGAGAAAGTCAGCTTTGGCGGCAAGGACTACGCGCCGCTGTACACGCCGAAGAACGACACCCTTATCAACCTGTTCGGGATCACTGCCGACGAACAACGCCAACTCAAGACCATTGTCAGTCGGGTCGAGGCTGCAGAGCGCGATAGGAGGCGCCACGAGCTTCGTAGGCGAGCTGCCGGTTCAGTAGACCGACAAACCTACCTTGATACCGCTAAAACCAAGCAAACACAGGCACAGGCTCTAAGGCGCGAGGGGTTGAGCGTACGGACTATCGCTAGGCTAATGGGTGTATCAGTTATGGCAGTGTCCAGGTACATAAACACATCGGAGATTTAGTGTACCAAGTCCGTCCGTATTACTAATGGCGAAGCCCCCGCGCTTTGACGACGGCCCGTCCAGGCCGATGGTCCAATTGTTCAAAGTCCGTGCGTATTACTAATGGCAGAGCCTTCCACGCGTTGGATCAAGGCTGTCTGGGGTCGTCGTTCTGATGGAGTGCCAGTGCGATGCTGGTCCGAAGTAATAGGCGGCCTGGATTTCGAACTCAGGGGGAGATTACGCTTACGTGCGGTGGGCTGAAGGGGTGAGCTGAGACAAGTCCGTGCGTACTACTTGGATTTGGTGGCCCCGGGAAACAAACCCCCGCACTCTGGCGGGGGATTGTAGGGTCAGCGGTTGACGGAGGAGTCGAGCCTTTTGGCTTCCTGCGCCGCTCGGATCGCTATCAGAATTTGCTGGGCTTGAGCAGCATTGCTCTTGCTACCCAATAGAGGGAGGCGATTCAGATGTTGCACTCCAGAAAACATGTGAAAGGAAGCCGAAAGAGCCAGCGGGCTTACTCGAAGCTGCAACGCGGTGCATTGTCGATCCAGTCTATCGAGCAATGGCCCGTAGCCTTTGCTTCGCAGCCAACGGCCGAACGCCCACATGCCGATGGCTAAGATGGAGGCGAGCACTACGAATCCAGCGAACATTAGAATGCTATTCATGATTATTTCTCCGATTGGTCGTTGCTTGAGGTTATTCTCGAAACGTCGAGGCGGCCGGAACTCAAGCTGGTGTTCGTATCTGGTCGAATGACGTTGGATTCCATGCCTGCGACTTCTCCAGCTGGCTCTGCGGACGTGGGCAAACTGGAGTCACTGGGGGCTGGCAATGGAAGACCAGCGCCAAGCGACGCTGAGTGGGCATTCTCCATGCCCGGCACTGTCAGCGAGGCAATTACGCCAAGCGCTTTTGCACCACCATTGGCCGCTTCGTACATTGCGTTGCCGGAACTAACAGTTCCCCCTTTCGGTGTTGCTTTCTGATCATTGTCACTGCCGCTCTGTGCGGCCTTCCCGGTCTGCTTAGCGATCTGCTGGACGCTGTTGCTGGACGTAGCCGATGGGGTAGCTGCACCACCGCCAGTCTTCTCACCTGCGGAGCTTGCCACCTTGGCCGCTGCGCCGCCGCCAGTGCTGGCCCCTACGCCGGGGGACGTAGCGCCACCTACTGGCGAGGCAGCACCAGCGGAGCTTGCACCGGCAATACTGGAGTTGATCGCCCGTGCCAGACCGCCGCCGCTGATGCCTCCGGCACTCGCTGTACCGGCAGCAACAGGAGCGGCCGCCCCGGCCGTGGCGATGGTTGCGATTGCCGCCGCAGCACCGGCAGCACCGGCGGCCGCCATACCACCGATGGCTGATCCGCCACCCATCGACGCGCCGCTAATCATGCCGCCGATCAGGTCGGGAATAGTCTTTGTCAGATAGCAGCACACCAAGGCCAGACCGACCATCGTCATCAACGACGCTTCGTCATTGGCATAGGCGGCCAACCACTGCTTGGCCGACTGAACGATCAGGCCGACGATCAGCGTTAAGACGAACAGCTTGGCTCCGATTGCGACGGTGAAACGCATTGGGGCGATTGCAAAATCACGCGTCCATTGTGACCCGCCAAAGCCAAAGAACAGCACCGAAGCATTGATGATGACGTAAGACTCTACGAGCGTTACGAACATGAATGCAGCGATGAAGGCGAAACACGCCAATACAAGGATTGCGCATACTGCGATCAGAAGTCCTTTGGCCGGAGAAAACACTGATATGCCTTTCACCATGGCGCGGCCAAAATCCAGCGCAACTGCCAGCATATCGCCGGGTTCTAATGCGCGCCCGAGGCCGCTCGCAGATGCCGCCGCTTCGCGGAAACTATCGACTATGGCAGATGACCATTCCACCGAGTACTTCATTACAGCGAGGAAGAAACCGACTACCAGGACGAAGCGCAGCAGCTCGCCGACAATCTCGCCGAAGTCGGCTTGCTTCATGACCAAAGGTATGAACGTCCAGACGAACTGAATCGAGGCTAATAGCCAGAATAATCTGATCGCATAGTCATACAGCTTTCCTGACCACTGATGCGACTGCTGCAAAACGAGGTCAAGTAGGCCCTGCACCGATGTGTCGGCATGGGAAAGGTCGGTCGCGGCCATAGCATCTCCGCTCGCAAATGCACTCGCCAAGGCGAGGAACAACAGTAGGCGAGTATCCATAGCTAGTACCCCTTAACGCCGCCGCGAGTATTCGGGCGTGCTTCAAACGAGGTATCAGCGTCACTCTGTCGCCGTTGGTGCTCAGTCACCGAGGTACATTCGCTGTTGCGTTGAACTGCCATGGTGACCATAAAAGCGGTTAGTGCTGAGCCGGAGCAGATCAACGCGATGAGCCATTTCGAAATAGTCATTCTCAGTACCCCTTCACGCCACCGCGTGTGTTTTCACGCGCTTCAAACTGCTGTCCAGTTGCCTCGCTCGCAGCCTTTCGATCAACCTGCTGAGCCATGTGATTGCCCTGCATGTTGATTTGTGTGGCCAGCAGATCGCGCAGCTTCTGCAACTGCTGGACATTTTGTGAGGCGATTTCGTTGCCTGCCTGAATCGCCTGCATCCGGCCCACGGCTGACTGTGAACGTGAAACCATGCGCGCGAGCTGAGCGTCTTCAGACTCGAAGGCTCCTGTATTTAAATCCGCTGCTTTCATTGCCGTTTTCACGTTGTCACGACCCTGCACGGACCACTTTTCATAGCGATCATGGTTCGGAGCTTCTGCCGAGTTCGCAGCTTGATTCACGTAAGACTCGAAGCCTGGGAAGGCCGTGTTGAATTTCGAATCCATGTCCTGGATTTGTCGCCCTAGGGCTTGCGAGCGGTTGTAGATGTTGGCGACATTTTCCAGATCGGCCGCGATGCTGCCAAACATCGAATTCGGCAAGCTCGTGCCTTGCGAAACCATGTTTTGATACTGCTGAATCTGCGTTTGCAGTTGCTCGGCGGTATTCAGTGCCGTGTTGACCTGCTCGACGTACTCGAACATCTGCTGATAGAACGTCGAGCAGTTCGAGCAATAGATTGCGTAAGCACGGGCAGGGGAGATGCATACCATCCCTACAAAAACGGCTCCGAGAATCTTGGCGCTGTTGGCCATTTGGCGAATAAGCTTCCCGAGCGCATAAGCGGTCGTTCTGTGCTGAGTCTCAGCTGACAGCGTTCTGTCTTTGATGGGCTTTGAGATTATTTGGTGCATATGCCGACCTCAATCAGTCACTATTATTCGTGCTTGATCGTGCCCCGATATGCCGGTTGCATCGATGGAATGATTGGCTAATTAGGTTGACATGGAAGATGCCGATTGGCGGCGAATGCCGATGAGGTTTCCTAGAAAACTCTCAAAGAACCGACGGAATGTGATTTTCAATCAGTCGGCGTTGCATGCAGGGGGAGGGGCAAATCTTCGCGTCGTTAATGGCCGTGTACGCTTGAGAGAGGCGAGGTCGCTGAAGCTCTCGGACATCCACCAAAGTTAGATCAGGTCGTCACGATTGTTGCCACTGCTAGGATCATGCCTGAACCCAAGTTGACGCTTTGGCATTGTGCTTGGCTGCACCGTCGCGCCAGACTGCGTTTGTTCTACCAGCGGCGACGTAGAAAGTAGTGTCTCTTCTGCAACCTTTGGGGGCTGATCTCCGCGCTTGGTCGGCGTGCGGATGTATTTTCCGACATATCGGGCGAACTGGCTGTAGCTCAGCCCAGTGTTATCCCCACCGTGGTTCTCGTACACGACCGTCACCGGCCACCCCGCCTGGATCAGGCTACGAAATTCCTCAAGACGCGCTAAAAATGCGACCCGGCCTGCACCTGTAGGCCCTTTTTTTGGTGTTTTTGTCATCGAAGAGTCCGCCTAAGCATGGTTGCGCAAGTAAGCGCATAAAGTTGCATATTTTACATGCGTAATCTAGCGTAGACATGCGTAAGTATGCTTATGGTCGCTCTTTCTGAGCGGTTCGCATAGATACGCATATGTTTGCGCCTAGCTGGACGGCAAGATGTGTGTTTGTAGCTACACGGCTTCGCCCTTCCTCTACAAACACCACCACCTTACTCACCTGCGGTTCGACGGCATCTTGCTCTGCGAGGCCATCAATCGCTGCCGCGATCCAAGAAAGGAGGAGCCATGCCAAAACAAAGCGACACCAAAAAGGAGGGATTGAACCGCGACCGCACGCTTCGGTTTCGCGTGACTGCTGTTGAAGAAGCAGAAATAGAAAGCCGCGCCCGCAACGCTGGGCTTTCCCTATCTGCTTTACTGCGGGCGGGAGCTCTCCACCATCCGATCCGTTCGGTCGTCGATCTCAAGGCGGTGGCTGATCTAGGCAGGATCAATGGCGACTTGGGACGGGTCGCTGGGTTGTTGAAGCTCTGGCTTGCGGAGAAAAACGGCCAGGGAGCAAGCGCAGTCGAGGTCGAGCAGATGATGATCGAGTTTCGTGAGTTGCAAGCGGGTATTCGAGAAAAAATGAGCGCTGTCGTTTTCCCTCGTAAATCGTAAGGGCTCATGGCTGAAATCTCTGGATTGTGCAATCCAATTCAGTATCGGCAGTTGCTAGAATGGCGCTTTTTTATTCTGTCAGCCGCTTTGAAAGGAATTGCATATGTCGGCCCTTGCCGCGCTTTTGGATTTGTATCGTTCTACCTCAGTCACCGAGCGCGAGAAGGGCACCTACTTTGAGGAGCTGATCTGCGTCTACCTACGCAACGAAGCGACCTACCGTGATCTGTACGACCAGGTGTGGACGTACGCTGATTGGGCCAAAGAGCAGGGCTTGAGCGGTAAGGATGCAGGCATTGATCTGGTAGCGCGCACTCAGGGCACAGGCGAGTACCACGCCATCCAGTGCAAGCTGTACGCCGAAGACTACAAAGTCCAGAAGAAGGACATCGATAGTTTCTTCACCGCTTCGGGTAAAGCTCCGTTCTCGCACCGCATCATCGTTACGACTACCAACAACTGGAGCGAGCACGCTGAGGATGCTTTGCAAGGCCAACATCTTTCGATCAACAAGATCGATCTGCAAGCCTTGGAAGACAGCCAGATTGACTGGGCCAAGTACCAGTCCAGCAAAGCGGTTGCGCTCAAATCCAAGAAGCAATTGCGTGAGCACCAGCAGACGGCATTGAATGCTGTCGCCGCAGGCCTCAAGGATGCTGAGCGCGGCAAGCTGATCATGGCTTGCGGCACTGGCAAAACCTTTACCAGCTTGAAGATTGCTGAGCACCTGGCTGGTAAGGGCAAGCGTGTGCTGTTTTTGGTGCCTAGCTTGTCCCTCCTGTCGCAGACGCTCACAGAGTGGACGCAGGAAACTGAAATCCCGCTGCACAGCTTCGCAGTCTGTTCCGACAGTGACGTAGGCAAGAAGCGCAAGGCCGAGGATGACGCGGTTCAGGTGTTCACCCACGAGCTGCGCTACCCGGCCACGACCAAAGCGGACCGTCTGGCAGCAGAAATGCTCAAGCGTCATGACGCTGAGCACATGAGCGTGGTGTTCTCCACCTATCACTCAATCGATGTGATAAGCCGTGCCCAGCATGAGCATGGCTTGGCTGACTTCGATCTGGTGATCTGCGACGAAGCTCACCGTACTACAGGCGCGACCTTCGGCGATGACGACGAAAGCAACTTCGTGCGTGTCCATGATAGTGCCGACATACGCGCAGCTAAGCGCTTGTATATGACAGCCACGCCACGCATCTACGGCGACAGTGCAAAGGTCAAGGCAGAGTCAGGTGAAGTCACGCTTTGCTCTATGGATGACGAAGCGCTGTATGGTAAGGAGTTGTTCGTCATCAACTTCTCCGAGGCTGTCCAGCGTGGCCTGCTCACTGATTACAAGGTGCTGGTACTCACTGTCGAGGAGAGCACCATTAGCCGCCGTCTTCAGGACATGCTAAAGGATGAGAACAATCAGCTCAAAGTAGATGACGCGGCGAAAATCGTTGGCTGCTGGAAGGCTTTGGCTAAACAAGGATTGCACGAACAGCTCATCGGTGATGATGAGCCAATGAAGCGTGCTGTCGCGTTCTGCCAGGTCATTTCGCCAAATTACAAGGGCACCAAGCACAAGGTCAGCTCCGTCAACATTGCCGACATGTTCCAGTCGGTCGTGGAGGCGTATCAGGAATCCGAAGAAATCGATGAGGCTGCGCGGCTGACCTGCGAGGCCGAGCACGTTGATGGCGGTATGAATGCCAGCCAGAAGGAAGCCAAGTTGAAGTGGCTTAAGGCTGAGGCGCCGGCCAATACTTGTCGCATTCTTAGCAACGTGCGTTGCTTGTCTGAGGGCGTGGATGTGCCAGCATTGGATGCCGTGCTGTTCCTCACTCCGCGTAACTCCCAAGTTGATGTGGTTCAGTCCGTTGGCCGTGTGATGCGCAACGCACCGGGCAAGAAGCGTGGCTATGTCGTGTTGCCGGTGGTTATCCCGGCTGGGATGGAGCCTCACGAAGCTCTCAACGACAATCAAACCTACAAGGTGGTCTGGCAGGTGCTCCAGGCGTTGCGTTCGCACGACGACAGTTTCGATGCCATGGTTAACAAGCTCGACCTGATTGGCTCAGACCCGCGCAAGATGGAAGTTATCGCCATCACCGACAAAGCCGAGAAGAAGTCCAAGAAAACCACTGGTACTAGCAACGGCAAAGCCGGTAAAGGCCAATACGGCATTGGCGAAAAGCGCGCTAAATACGATGCCGAAGGTCAGATAACTCAACAGGCTGAGCTGACCTACGAGGTCGGTGAAATTGAGAAGGCCATCTACGCCAAGATCGTCGACAAGTGTGGCAATCGTCACCACTGGGAAGACTGGGCCAACGATATAGCCAGGATCGCCCGTACCCACATAGACCGTATCCAGGGCATTCTGGAGAATCCGGAATACACCAACGAAAAAGCCACTTTCGAAGCATTCGCCGCCGAACTGCGCGACGACCTCAATGACAACATCACCGATGCTGAGATTGTCGAAATGCTCGCCCAGCATCTAGTAACAAAGCCGGTTTTCGATGCACTATTTGATGAGTACAGTTTTGCTAGCCATAACCCCATGTCTAAGGCCATGCAAAGTGTACTAGATACATTGCAGGAGCATCATCTGGCCAAGGAGGCTGATACCTTGGAGAAGTTTTATGCGAGCGTACGTCAACGTGCCGCCGGCATTGACAATGCTCAGGGTAAGCAGAAAATAATCGTCGAGCTGTATGAAAAGTTTTTCAGCAATGCATTCCCTAAGATGACCGAACGTCTTGGCATAGTTTACACTCCAGTTCAGGTGGTGGACTTTATTCTACAAAGCGTCAATCATCTGCTTCAAAAGGAGTTTGGCCAGTCTTTGGGTAGTAAGGGGGTTCATATCATTGACCCATTTACCGGGACCGGGACTTTTATTACTCGCTTGTTGCAATCGGGGCTGATAAAGCCTGAAGAACTGGCGAACAAGTATAAGCACGAAATCCATGCTAACGAGTTGGTGTTGCTGGCTTACTATATTGCTGCTATCAATATCGAAGCAACTTATCATGGGCTTGTCGGTGGTGACTATCTGCCATTTGAAGGTATTTGTTTGACTGATACCTTTCAAATGTATGAGAAGGAAGACTTGGTAGAACAGTTGTTAGTAGATAATAGTAAACGGCGCAAGCTACAGAAGCAGCTGGATATTCGTGTGATTGTGGGTAATCCCCCTTACTCTGCAGGGCAGGGGAGCGCAAATGATAACAATGCAAATTTTGAATATCCAGGATTGGACACCAAAATTCGTGAAACTTACGCTGCGCGTTCTAAGGCGACGCTGAAAAATGGGCTTTACAACAGCTATATTCGGGCTATCCGTTGGGCAAGTGATCGAATAGGTGACGCCGGTGTTATTGGCTTTGTTACCAACGCTGGCTGGATCGACGGCGGCGCCTCTGACGGTTTGCGAAAGTGTTTGGCTGATGAGTTTTCCAGTATTCATGTTTTTCATCTGCGGGGGAATTCAAATCAATCAACTGCAAAAGCGAAGAAAGATGGTGGGAACGTATTTGATGTCCGTGTTGGAATCTCTATTTCGTTGCTTGTTAAAAATCCGCAAGCAGACCAGCACGGCCGCATCTTTTTCCACGATATTGGCGACAACCTAAGTCGAGATGAAAAATTAGAAAAAATCGAAAGTTATGGCAGCGTTGCCGGAATTGCTACTAACGATTGGCAAACCATAATTCCTGATGCTCATGGGGACTGGCTTAAACAGCGCGATGATAGTTTTGCTCAGTTTATGGTGATGGGAAACAAAAAGACAGCCGCTTTGTTCGAAATATATTCGAATGGTGTTAAAACTCAGCGAGACGCTTGGGCGCACAATAGCGGCAAGGCACGACTCGCTGATAACATGACTGCTATGATCGAATTTTACAATTCTGAGGTGTCTCGGTTCAATTCAAAGTTTTCTCACCTAGATAACAACGAGCGGCAAGAGCGGGTGGATAGTTTTATTGATAATGATCCAACCCGAATCAGTTGGACACGAGCGCTTAAGCAGTATTTAGGCCGAAATCATAAATACTCCTTCGACGCAGATTGTTTGGTGCCCAGTCTTTATCGCCCATTTACCAAACAATGGCTGTATTTCAATCGTAATTTCAATGAGATGGTAGGCCAGATACCACGTATCTTCCCCAATGCTACGGCAAAGAACCTTGTCATATGCGTTTCTGCTGGTGGTGAGAAAGTTGGCTTCAGTGCTTTGATGTCCGAAGTTCCTCCTAGCCTGCATGTGGTAGATATCGAAGGCTCCCAGTGCTTTCCGCTCTATCACTACGGCGATGACGCCGGGCACGCTTCAGAAGACGATCTTTTTGCCGAACCGGTTGGAGCTGTTTTAAGTAGGCGCTATGCTATCACTGATGCAGGTTTAGCTAATTTCGAGACGGCCTATCCAAGTGAGCAGATTAGTAAAGAAGATCTTTTTTACTATATTTACGGGATTTTGCATTCGCCAGACTATCGCGAACGTTTTGCTGATAACCTAACTAAGGAACTACCGCGTATTCCTCCAGTGAAGAAAGCTATCGATTTCTGGGTCTTCAGTAAAGCAGGTCGTGCTTTGGCCGACCTTCACTTAAATTACGAAACCGTCGAACCCTATCCCCTGTCGATCGAGACTAAAGGTACGCTCACCCATAGCGATTACCGTGTAGAGAATAGGGCTATGAAGTTTGTCAAGAAAGGCGATAAAAGCGCGGTCATTTACAATCACCGCATTACTCTCAAGGGTATCCCTGAGGCAGCGTGGGACTATCTAGTCAACGGCAAGGCTGCGCTGGACTGGGTGATGGAACGGCAGGCGATTCGCACTGATAAGGCCAGTGGTATCGTTAACGATGCGAACGATTGGGCTATTGAAACCATGGGCAATCCAAAATATCCACTCGAGCTGTTCCAACGAGTTGTCACTGTGAGCTTGAAAACCCAGAGCATTGTGAGCGGGTTACCGGCTCTCGATATCTGAACATCGCAACTTGCGATGCTGAGTTCAGTCGTCGCAGCTGGCTCAGCATCAATTATGGTACTTAGGGCTCGATGGAGTGGTAGCGATGAAAGATCGTAGTCACGATGAGGCAATGTCAGAGCTTTTCCAGGCTGATCCTTTGTATGCGGCTGAGCTGCGGGCCGAGGTTGTTCGTGATGGGAATACTGATGAATTGGCGATCCTTGAGCGGCAGCTATCGGCTGCCTTTGCCGTGAATAGCCCTCACTCGACGTCCTGATTGGTTTTTGGCGAGACATGGCATTTTTCATGGTCTTATTTTTCGATTCGCTATGTATGTGCCGATCTATAGGGTCTACATGGGGCAATTGATAATAGAGTGGGAGTGATTGGGCGTCCGGCACTGACCGGCACCAATTAGCAAGAAACACCCTTAAGCCCGCGTAACTGCGGGCTTTTGGCTTTTTGGGTCTGGCAAATTCTGGCAGCTCTGTGCATCGCCAAGCACCGTGTTGGTGTGGCTTGGTACGGCGCGTCACTTTGAAAGCGCCGCTTTTCGCCCCAACCCTTCGGTGCCTCGCTGTGGCTCGGCATGCCCTCACCATCAATAGCTCGCGAGCAAGCTCACGCTTACATGTGGGGCGTTGATCAGGGGGCTTCTGACGTTTAGAAGGCGTAGACCAAGGTGGCCGTTGCGCTACGTGGGGCGCCATACCATCCACGAGAGCCAATCGCGGTGTAGTAGCTCTTGTCCAACAAGTTGTTGAGGTTTAACGAAACGCTGGTTTGCGGGGTGACGGCGTATTGCGCCATCAGGTCGACCACACTGTAAGCGCCCTGTGAGAACGTCTCATTGTTAGGCCCGGCACCTTTGTAGTATTCGGTGCCTTGCCAACGCACACCACCGCCCACTTTCAATTGCGGGAGTGAGCCAAGACGATAGCTGGTAAACAGCTTCACCGTGTCGCGAGGCACTTCAGTCAAGAGGCGCTTATCATCCGAGTCTTTTACCTCGGCATAGGTATAGCTGGCCAAGACCTGCCAATCGGGCAGAATTTCACCCGCCATTTCCATCTCAAAGCCGCGGGTTTTGGTGCCGGACTCGGCGCGGTAGGCTTGATTGCCGTCCGGCGCCAATTGGCTGCCATCAGCCACCGCAAGGTTGTCTTGGTGTACCTCAAAGACGCTCAGTGCCGCGGTCAAACGCTTGTCCCAGAACTCGCTCTTGATGCCCAGCTCGTAGTTCACGCCTTCTTTAGGGTCCAAATAGCTGCCATTGACGTCTTTGTAGTTCTGCGGTTGGAAAATCGTGGTGTAGCTGGCATAAGCCGACCAGTTATCGTCTATGTCATACACCAAACCCAAGTAAGGCGTCACGATCCCGTTTTCAGTGCGCGAAGTACGTTTGATAGTGCCGGTGGACAGGGTGGTGGCGGCTTCATCGCGTCTCCAGTCAATCACCCGTGCCCCAGTGATCAACGACAGATCGTCGGCCAGGCTCCAGCGAACCGAAGCGACTAAGCCATCCTGTTTTTCATCCAGCGCATCACGTGAAGATTTGGTGTAGATGGCATCGGGTATAGCCAGTGAGCCATCCCATGTGTAGATGTTGTCGATGTCTTGAAACGACCACAGTGGGTAGCCATCATTTCGGTAATACGACTTGGAGTGGCTGGCCCCTAGATACAGTTGGTGCTCGCGAGTGAACAGCTCAAAAGGGCCGGTCGCCGACACGTCGAATGTGGTTTGGCGAGGCTCACCTGACCAACGCCCAGTCCACGTACTGATACCACTGCCATCTGGCTTCACAGTGCCGCTTGCGGCCGTGGCGAAGGCGTCGTCATAGCTGCGGCGACTGTGTTCAGCGTTGAACTTGAGATGCCAGCCGTTATCCAGTTCGTGATCCAGGGTGGTGAACAGCGTCTTGGTCCGACGCTTGTGATAGCCCCAGTCTGCGCCCGAGTTGAACGAGCGAGACGGGCTGAAGTGACCGCCATCGGAGGTAAACATTGGAAAACCGTGATTGCCGGCTCCTTTGTTGTCCATGTCCTGATATTCCGCACCGACTGTCAGCATCGTGTCATCGGTGACGTCCCATTCCAGCACCCCATAAGCCACCTGCCGTTCCAGGGTCTGGCGGTCAATGTAACTGCGGCTATCACTGCTCGACGCGACGAAACGTCCACGTACATTGCCGCTTTCGGACAATTTGCCGGAAATGTCCAGCTCAGCGCGGTAGTCATCCCAAGAACCCGCCTTAAGCGTGAGCGTGCGCTTGGTTTCAAGCGTCGGTTTTTTGCGAATCAAGTTGACGGTGGCGCCCGGATCCCCGGTCCCCGACATCAGCCCTGTCGCGCCGCGTACCACCTCGATCCGGTCATAGGTGACAGTGTCAGAAAGGTCATCACTGAACCCGAATGTGTCAGGCCGATTAACCCCGTCAACCTGAATGTTGCTGATTTCAAAGCCCCGCACATAAATGTGATTAGAGTCGCTACCGGCGGGCCCCATGCTCTCGACCACCACGCCTGGGGTCTGCTCAAGTACCTGGGTCACATCGTTCAAGTTCAAGTCTTCAATCAACTGACGTGTCACCACGCTGATCGATTGCGGCGTCTCGCGTGCGGACAGGCGCAGACCGGTCGCGGTGCTTGCCGAGCCCGTGGCATAACTGTCTGTCCCTTCGGTCGTGACGCCCAACCCCGTGCTGGAGACGGTCGTTGCCGCCAGCTCCATTGAATCCGACGCGTTAGATCGCGCCAGCACGTAGCGCTTGTCTCCCACTTGCTGGAACTTCAGACCGCTGCCTTGCAGCAGTAGGGCAAGGCCCTGCTCCGGCTCGTAATGCCCCTGCAACCCCGCCGTGCTCAAGCCAGCCGTTTCTTCGCTGCTAAAGCTCACTGTCACCCCGCTTGCAGCGGAAAACGTGTTGATCGCATTGGTGAGAGATCCTGCCGAAATCATGTAACTGACGGGTTCGGCCCACGCGCCGCTAGTGGCCAATAGCGAGCCGGAAAGGCTAAATGCCAGCGCGACACTGCGCAGACTGAAAGGCGGGGAAGAGGTACAAGCGGACATCCATTGGCTCCTGTCTAGTGGTCATTATGTGATCCATAGAGAGAAGACGAATTGCCAATGGGAATCTTTTACAAAAATTTTAAATAGCGTCGAACCCTTCGCAATGGCGCTCTTAAAAGCCCATCGCGGTCGTTTGCTTTGCGGTATTGGATCTTGTTGCACTATCTCAGCTCTTTGGCCAGCTCTAACCACGCTATTGCAGCCGGAGGCAAATGCGCACCGGCACGCCACGCCAGTGCGATGTTCCAATCTGTATCTGGCTCTTCAAGAGGTACCAGAGCGATGCCCGCATGCTTATGTTTTTGCGCCAGCATTCGCGGTAAAAAAGCTACCCCCAAACCAGCAGCTACCAGGTCAGCGATGAAATCAATTTGCCCACTGCGGGCTGTCACCCGGGGCACAATCGCTCTTCGATCACATGCGGCCATTATTAATGCGTTAAGTGCAAACCCCTCCTCAAAGAGGATGAATGGCGAATCCGCCAGATCACTGAAGTTGATCCGCTTGCGTCGCGAAAGCGAATGGGCGCCAGGCAGTACAGCCACTAAAGGTTCGTTACGCACTTGCTGATAGGCGAACGTTTCATCGATCGGAATCAGTAGTGCAGCCAGGTCCACCTCTCCGGCCTCCAGGCACTCACGCAGTTTCTTACTCCCATGCTCTATCAGTTCTATATTCACCCTCGGATAACGGCTGCGATAAGTGGCAAACATCTGAGCGAACAACACCCCGCAGCCTACAGGGGGTAAGCCGATCCGCAGCGTACCGCCCTTCAGATCCCGCAGATCATTGATCTCTGCGATCAGATCGTTGCGCTCTGCGAGTAAAACCAGTGCGCGTCGAAAGGCAATCTCACCGGCGGCCGTCAACTCGCTTTTATGGCCGATACGGTTCAAGAGTGGCGTTCCCAGTTCATCCTCGAGCGTTCTGACCGCCTTGCTGACTGAAGACTGAGTCAAAGACACCACCTCAGCGGCTTGTGAGAACCCTCCCTGGCGCACCACTTCTACAAACACTCGCAGCGTTCTGAGATTCATGTGTATTCCAATAGCGACTTATTTGGAGTAGGAAAAGTTGTTTTTATCATGATCAACAAACCCTTATCGTGAAATCCATTCAGCAGCGTCCTGCGTCGCTGAAATTTTCTAGAGACATAGGAGTTGTAGAGAATGATTATTTCATCGGCGTCCGACTATCGCGAAGCTGCCAGACGCAAGTTGCCGCGATTTCTATTTGACTACATCGACGGCGGCGCCTATGCCGAACACACACTGCGGGCCAATAGCTCTGACCTTGCCAGCATCAGCTTGCGTCAACGCATCTTGAGAAATGTTGACAGTCTGAGTCTCAAGACGACGCTATTCGGGAAGGAGCAGAGTCTGCCGATCATCCTCAGCCCCGTTGGGCTGACCGGTATGTACGCCCGTCGTGGTGAAGTGCAAGCGGCCAAGGCTGCGGCCACGAAAGGCATCCCCTTTTGTCTGTCCACAGTATCGGTCTGCTCGATTGAAGAGGTTGCTTCCCAGAGTCCGCAATCGATCTGGTTTCAACTCTATGTGCTCAAGGATCGCGGGTTTATGCGTAATGCCCTGGAGCGCGCTCAAGCAGCTGGCGTTACCACGCTGGTGTTCACCGTAGACATGCCGACACCAGGCGCTCGTTACCGTGATGCCCACTCGGGCATGTCCGGTCCATTCGCAGCTACACGGCGCATCCTGCAAGCCACTACTCGGCCGGATTGGGCGTTGAATGTCGGTCTCCTCGGTCGCCCGCATGATTTGGGCAACATCTCCAAGTACATGGGCAAAGCCACCACCCTGGAAGATTATGTTGGCTGGTTAGGCAATAACTTCGACCCCTCCATCAGTTGGAAGGATTTGGAGTGGATCCGCGAGTTTTGGAAGGGCCCGATGATTATCAAGGGCATCCTTGATCCACAGGACGCCAAGGACGCAGTCAGTTTTGGCGCTGATGGCATCGTGGTCTCCAATCACGGCGGTCGCCAATTGGACGGTGTGCTGTCCACCGCCAAGGCTTTGCCTGCCATTGCTGACGTGGTGGGCGATGACCTGACGGTGCTGGTGGACTCCGGCATTCGTTCCGGGCTGGATGTTGTGCGTATGCTCGCGTTAGGCGCCAAGGCGTGCCTGCTGGGGCGTTCGACGGTTTACGCTCTGGCCGCCGACGGACAGCGCGGGGTCGAGAATATGCTGGATATCTTCTCGAAAGAAATGCGCGTGGCAATGACGCTCACGGGGGTGACCTCGATTGACAAGATCGATCGAACCGCACTGGTTTCAGTTGAGTAGTGAAGGTTCGATCATGTCGCAATCACTGACCGTTAAGATGTTGCAAGCGGTACGCAATGTGCCCATTGGCTACGTAGTGTGTGGTGGGATTGTCTGTACTGTGCCGGCGCTCCTCGCGGCTCGCTTGCACAACCCTTTGTTCTGTTGGTCAGCGATTGCCGCATTCTGGAGCTATCTGTCGATTCCGGGCAATAAGTCCGCAAAAGATTGTATTGTCGGCCTGGTTTTCGGCATGACCGGCGCCGTGGCGTCAGGGCTAGGTGCCTGGACGATGGAATGGCCGCCGCTGGCGATAGTGCTGTCGGCCCTCTTCGCGTTTGCGGGTGCTTACGCCCAGGTTTGCGGCGCGCGCATCAGCATTCCTGCTTTGCTGACAGCGACGGCATTTGCGGTATCCACTGCATTCCCGGCAAAGGACTTTGCCCAGGGACTGGATTATGCACGTTACTTTCTCTACGGCAGCTTATGGGCTACAGGCTCCGCATTACTGTTCCAATGGTGTCAGAACGATCATTCTGATGCTGTTAAGCCGCCAGTTTTATGGTCGGCCCTCAGAGAAAATTTCACACCCAAATCTAACCTCTTTCTG
This sequence comes from Pseudomonas sp. PS01297, assembly GCF_029959305.1. Taxonomy (NCBI): domain Bacteria; kingdom Pseudomonadati; phylum Pseudomonadota; class Gammaproteobacteria; order Pseudomonadales; family Pseudomonadaceae; genus Pseudomonas; species Pseudomonas sp. PS01297. The sequence continues at coordinate 17,660 of NZ_JASCPQ010000043.1, read as the reverse complement.
CATGGTCTTCGCGTAGCGCTGTCGGGAGCCCTGTCAGTCTGGATGGTTCAATTGTGGTCGTTGCATTACGGCTACTGGATGACCCTCACGGTGTTTCTGATCATGCAGCCCTACATGTCTTCAACGTTGAAGATGTCTCTGGAGCGCGTCGGTGGCACCTTCTTGGGGGGAGCCATTGCTGCCGTTCTTGGTTACGTAATCCATGATCCGGTTTTGTTGGCTGCACTGATACTGCCTGTCTCTATTGGCACCCTGGCTGGGCGCTCTGTGAGCCACATCAGCTATTTAATGTTCCTCACTCCCCATTTCATTCTGGTCGCGCAGATTGGCCAGTCAGGAGGATCGGAGCTCGATTTGGTATTTTTACGGATGCTCTACAGCACCGGTGGTGCACTTTTAGCGATCATTGCTTCGCTTGTGATTTTTCCTCGCTGGCAAACGGCTGAACCGTAAAGGAACGTGCCGTCTCTTTTGCCATTGCGCTACCGCCGACCTTCACACACCGGTGACTCGCCAATGCGGCCTTGCTTGCACAGGTCCAGGTTGTCCCTGCGCTTGAACCCTGCGTCCTTCATGCAGTAGAACCGCGTCAGCACAACATCAATTGGCGAGGTGTCGCCCACGCCATCAAGGTTGGTATAACCGCAAGCACGCATGGCGTTGTCGACGCCTGCTTGGGTGACGCCCTTTTTGTACCACTGTGTGTAGGCTCCGGGCGGCGGTTGAAAGCCCCTTCCCGTACAGCCAACCAGTAACACAGCGCAAAAACTCAGCAACAGGTACTTCGTGCTCATGGCGCTAATCCTTTAGGGGTTGGCTCGGATAAGGTGTGAAGCTCCCACAGCGTACAGGGAACTTTCCTTCAGCAAATGGTTCAATACGGTCCTTCTCTTAACGTGTTCAAGGATCGAATGAAAACTTATCTGGCATTTCCGTTAGCCATCGCACTCGCTGTTGCGATGACCGGTTGCAGTAGCCGCAAGGCGGGTGATCTTACGTCAGCGCCGGTGGTGCCACTGGTCATGAATGATCATCAAGCCAGCGTGACGTTCCGCACCATCGGCGGTGAGGGCGATCACCCGGTCAGTTATATGTACGGGTATACCAATATTGGTATTGATAGCGCGGGTGACCGGGTTTATGACACGGCTTACTTCAAGCGCATACCGGCGTATCTGAAGCGAATGGCCGGTGGCACTGACAGCATCAGCAAGCTGGTCGAGGCTGACAAAACGTTATACGTAGAAGGGCAGGTCAAGGCCAAGCAGTTCACCTTCAACGGTATCCCCATGCCGACACCGTTCGACAAAGAACAGCCCGTTGCGCAGCAATTCACACCACAAGCCCAGAAGAGTTACGTGGTAGAAACCGTGATCGCCGACACTTGGGTAACGAGCGTGTATGAAGTGTCTACAACTGGTGAACGCAAAGCCGTTGGTGTTCCGGCTAAAGCTGCCACTGCCAAGTAATCGCTCCGTGATGCAACCACGTCAAAGCCCGCTTAATTGCGGGGTTTTGCTTTCCGGCGTCGCGCTCTTTTATCCTCCTTTCATACATAACCTGTACAAATCAATAAATTCGTATAAGTTTTCAAGACGTCCATTAAGTGGTGTGGAGGTCTCGCATGGTTATGCCGATGGACCGCTTGACTCGCTGCGTGATCTGCCTTGCTTTGCTGCTCCCGAGCGCAGAACTGCTGGCGGATTGGCGTGAGGCTTTACCCGATGCTCACCTGCAGGGCAGCGGGGAGATGCGCATGTTCGGTTTCTCGATTTACAACGCGCGTTTCTGGAGCCCGCGTCAACCCTTGGGTGCCGACACGCCTTTTGCGTTGGAACTGACCTACAGCCGTGCGATCAGTCGCGATGATCTGGTCGAGGCCAGCCTCAAGGAAATCCGCCGTCTCACCCCCGGTTCTCTGAGCCCGGAGCTGGCGGCGCGCTGGGAGCGGGAGATGCAGCAAGCGTTTGTCGATGTGCGCCCTGGAGATCGCATCACCGGTGTGTATATGCCGGGCGAGGGCGTACGTTTTTACGTCGGCGACACGTTGCAGCATGTGGTCAAGGATGATGCGTTCGCCAAAGCCTTCTTTGCGATTTGGCTGGACCCGCGAACCCGCAACCCGCAGTTGCGTGCCCAATTGCTGGGCGAGGCCAAACCTTGAGATGAACCTGTCATCGCCACCGAGGAAATGCACATGTTGAAGCTATTGGTAATGTTGCTATGCGTTGGCCTTGTCAGTTGCAGCAGGGTCGATGTGCAGACTTACAGTCAAGAGAAGCCCACGTTTGAGGTGCGCCAGTTCTTTGAGGGGCGGGTCGAGGCGTGGGGGATGTTTCAAAAGCGTTCAGGTGAAGTCGTCAAGCGCTTCCATGTGCAGGTCAACGGCCACTCAGAAGGCGACAAGCTGATCCTCGACGAGTCGTTTACCTACAGCGATGGTACAAAGCAAAAACGGGTATGGACGTTGACCCCGGCGGGCCCCGGACAATGGCGCGGAACGGCGGGTGACGTGGTGGGCGAGGCCCGTGGCGAGGTGGCTGGCAATACGCTGCGCTGGAACTATGTGCTGAACCTGCCGGTGGATGGCAAGGAGTACGAGGTTCAGCTCGACGACTGGATGTACATGATGGACAAAGACACCCTGATTAATCGCTCTTACATGACTAAGTTCGGGGTAGAGGTGGGGCAGATCACCTTGTTCTTCCGCAAGCAGCCCTGAGTCAACGGGCCGGGTGCCCCGCGACCCAGTGCAGCGCGGGCATCAGCATCGCCCAAATGAGTGCGAGGACTACAAGGCTGGGCCAAAGACCCAGCGGCAGGCCCACGCCTGCCAATGTCGCGCCGCCCCAATAGGAGAACGGCCCCGCGACAGCGCCCAGCAGGCTGCCTAGCCACCATGGATGTTTTGTCCAGTTCAGGCTGTAGTTCAAAGTGCTGGCGAAAAGCAGCCAAAGCAGCGCCAGCCATAACGGCAGAACCACGGTGCTCCCCGAAAAGGTGAACAACCCGAGGTGCATCAGCGCGCTGTCCAATACCCAGCCGCAGGCTGCCACCCGCAGCACGCCGCGCCACTCATTAAAAGCCTTTGCCACCCACCCCAGTTGCAGCGCCAGGCAGGCGATGGCAATCAGTAACAGCCAGGGGCGTTGAGCGCCCCACACACACGCGAACCATCCCAGTTGGAAAAGCCCGGCATTCAGAAACAGCCGGCCACGCCCGTTCAGGCTTTTAGCCCATAGGGTTGCGGCCTGGCCCCAGGTTTGGCGAGCAGCAGATGCGCGGTGCCGATGCTGCGCTCCAGAAAGCCGCCTTCGCAGTAGCACAGGTAAAACTCCCACAGGCGATAAAACGTCTGGTCGTAGCCCAGCGCTTCCAGGCTGTGCTGGTTGCTGCGCAGGTTGTCGTGCCACAGGCGCAGCGTGCGGGCGTAATCAAGGCCGAAGTCTTCCATGTGATGCAGGTTCAGGTCGGTGTCGCGGCTGATGGTGCTCAGCATGGCGGTTACCGAAGGCAGCGCGCCACCGGGGAAAATGTAGCGCTGGATAAAGTCGACGGTTTTTTTAGCCTGCTCGTAGCGCTGGTCCCGAATAGTGATGGCTTGCAACAGCATCAGCCCGTCATCGTTGAGCAGGTGGGCGCACTGTTTGAAATAGGTGGGCAGGAAGCGGTGGCCGACGGCCTCGATCATCTCGATGGAGACCAGCTTGTCGTAGGTGCCCGTCAGATCACGGTAGTCCTGCAACAGCAGGGTGACGCGGTCTTGCAGGCCCAGTTCGGCAATTCGTTTGTGGGTGTACGCAAACTGCTCATGGGACAGGGTCGTGGTGGTGACTTTGCAGCCGTAGTGGGTGGCTGCATACAGGGCCATGCTGCCCCAGCCTGTGCCGATTTCCAGCAGGTGATCGGTGGGTTTGAGGTCGAGCTTTTCGCAGATGCACGCGAGCTTGTTCAGTTGGGCCTGTTCGAGGGTGTCGTTGGCGGAGCGGAACATGGCCGCGGAATACATCATGGTCGGGTCGAGCAGTTTTTCGAACAGCGCGTTGCCCAGGTCGTAGTGCGCTGAAATGTTGCGTTGCGAGCCTTGGCGCGTGTTGCGGTTGAGCCAGTGAAGGGCTTTTGCCACCGGGCGGCGTAGCAATGCCAGGCCGCGTTCCATGTCATCCAGTACGTCGAGGTTGGCCACAAAAATGCGGATCACCGCCGTCAGGTCGGGGCTGCTCCAATACCCATGGATATACGCCTCGCCCGCACCGATGGAGCCATTCAAGGCCACCATGGGCCAGAAGGCCGCGTCATGCACTTCGAGTGTGCCGTGCAGCTCAGCGCCGGGTTGGCCAAAGCTCAGGGGCTCACCGTCGACGATGACCTGCAAATGCCCGTGGCGCAGTTGGGCCAATTTGCGCAACACGCCTTTTTTGAGCAGACGTGCGCCTAGTCCATTGGCTGCAGAATCACCGGTACTGGTGGGGTTCAGACTAGGGTTTGTCATGGCGAGACTCCAAATGGGCGGTGCGCTGTTCACCGTTGGCGGCTTCATGGGAAAACACGGGCGTACGTTTGAGCAGCAGGCGCAGGGCCTGCCAGTAGATGGCGAGTACGGTTTTGCCGGTGATCCAGGGGAACTCCAGCAGGTGGTGATGCAAGCTGTGGCGCGTGAGTTCGATGCGCTCCAGGCCCATGCCCGCCTCAAAGACTTTTTGCTCGCCCTGCCAGTCCTGCATGGTCACGTTCAGCTGTTGCTCCGGCGCAGAGAAACGCATGCGGTACTCCAGATCGCGAGGCAAAAAGGGCGAGACATGAAAACTCTTGGCCACCCGATGGCGTGACTCGCCGCTGGCATGGGTCGGCAGCACGTAGTGGTAGCGTTCTCGCCACGGGGTGTTGCTGACTTCGCAGAGGATGGCGGCCAAGCTGCCATCAGCTTCGAAGCAGTAAAACAGGCTGATGGGGTTGAACGATAGACCCCAACTGCGCGGCTGCGTCAGCAGGCAGATACGCCCTTGCGGGGCGTGGCCCAAGGCCTGCTCGACAACCGCTCGCACGGCATCGCTGAGCGTCACGCCCTGGCGCGTGGCGTGGGGCAAGTAGTCTGTTTCGCGGAAGGTAAATGCGCCCCAGCGCGAACGCCCGGCCAGCCACGACAGGCCCAGCACTTGCGCTTGCTCGGCAAGGTCGAGGTACAGCATGCCCATGCGGTAGCGAAATGCGTGGGCGCGCGGCAGCAACCGACGGTGGCTGACCCAGCCGCGGTAAAGCGCGCTGTTCATAGCTGTTCTCCGAACGCCGCAGCCACGCGCAAGCCGCTGACCACGCCGTCCTCATGGAAACCGTTGGCCCAGTAGGCCCCGCAGAAGTAGCTGTGTTGCTCCCCTTGCAGTTCTGCCCAGCGTGCCTGCGCCTCTACGCCTGCCAAGGTGTATTGCGGGTGGGCGTAGCGGTAGCGACCGAGGATGGTGCTTGGGTCAATCGCCTCGTTCTGATTGAGGCTGACACAAAAGGTCGTGTCGCTCTTCAGCCCTTGCAGGATGTTCATGTTGTAAGTAAGCGCGGCGGGTTGCCGGGTTGAGCCGCCGAGGCGGTAGTTCCAGCTGGCCCACGCCAGACGGCGGTTCGGCAACACACGGGTGTCGCTGTGCAGCACCACGTCGTTGTCGGCGTAGTGCAGCGCCCCGAGTATCTCGCGCTCGGCCTGGTTGGGCGCCGCCAGCAGGCTCAGGGCTTGATCGCTGTGGCAGGCGAACACCACGCTGTCAAAACGTTCGCTGCCTGCGGTGCTGTGCAGGGTGACTCCGGTCGCGTCTCGCTCTACCCGCTGCACCGGGCAGCTCAGGCGGATGCGCTCGGCAAAGCTGGCGCTCAGCGCCGTCACATAACTGCGCGAACCGCCGCTGACCACACGCCACTGCGGGCGGTTAGTCGCTGACAGCAGCCCGTGATTCTTAAAAAAACGCACAAAGAACTGCAGCGGAAAACCCTGCATGTCGGCCAACGACATCGACCAGATCGCCGACCCCATCGGGACGATGTAGTGATCGATAAAGCGCTGACCGTAGCCCTTCTGTTGCAGGTAGGCGCCGAGGGTGGTGTCGGCGGCGATGGGCTGTTCGTGCAGGTCGCGCAGGGCTTCGCGGTTGAAGCGCAAAATGTCGCGCAACATGCCCCAGAAGCCCGGCGACAACAGGTTGCGCCGCTGGGCAAACAGGCTGTTGAGGTTGTTGCCGTTGTATTCGGTGCCCGACTTCGGATCGCGCACCGAGAAGCTCATCTCGGTGGGTTGCGAGGCCACGCCCAGTTGATCCAGCAGGCGGATGAAGTTGGGGTAGGTCCAGTCGTTGAACACAATAAAACCGGTGTCGATGGCAAAGCGTTCGCCCTTCACTTCAACGTCAACCGTATGGCTGTGGCCGCCCACCCAGTCACTGGCCTCAAACACAGTGATGTCGTGCTGGCGGTTGAGCAGATAGGCGCAGGTCAGGCCGGAAATACCGCTGCCGATGATGGCTATTTTCATGAAGATTCTTCTGTGTCAGGGCGCGCCATGCGTTTGCCCAGGGCCAATTGCAGGCGCTGAGGCAAAGCCGCCAGTAAGCGAAGGACGGCGATAAAAGGACCTGGGAAAGCGATTTCCAGCGGTCGTTTGTCGAGGCGGGTGGCGATGTAAGTGGCCGCTTTGTTCACTGGCCAGCGCATCGGCATCGGGAAGTCATTGTGTTGGGTCAGCGGCGTATCGACGAAGCCCGGGCTGACGACAGTGACATCGATACCCTCGTGGGCCACGTCGATGCGCAACGACTGAAACAGATAGCGCATCGCCGCCTTGGAAGCGCCATACGCCTCGGCGCGGGGCAGCGGCAGGTAGGTCACCGAACTGCACACGGCCACCAGATGCGGCCGCTTGGCCTTGCGCAACAGCGGCAGCGCGGCTTCCACGCAATAGGCCGCCGAAAACACATTGGCGCGCATCACGCGCTCAATCATGTTGGCCTCGAAGTGGTCTGCGTCCAGATATTCGCAGGTGCCGGCATTCAAGATGACCTGATCCAGATAACCCCAGACCTGCCCGATCTGTTCGCCGATGGCTCGAACCTGGAGCGGATCCGTCAGGTCGCCGGGTAGCGCCAGGACCTGTTGCGGGAACGCCGCGTGCAAGGTCTCCAGGGCCTGGGCATTGCGCGCGCTCACGGCCAGCAAATGGCCCTGATTCAACAGGATCTCTGCCAGAGCAGCGCCAATGCCGCTGCTGGCGCCGGTGAGCCAGATACGCTTCATGCCAGTCTCCCTTTCAACCAGCCAATCGCGGAGCCCATCAGCGGCAGGTGCTCATAGAGCAGGGCGCCTGCATCGAAATAGTCGCGATGCTGGTAGACCTTCTCGCGCCACAACAGATGTGAGCAGCCAGCCACGTCTATGCGTTGGCCACGGCTCAGGCGCGGGTGCCGATAGTGCAAGGTCCAGCGCAGATACCCGCTACCGTCCTGCACTTGGTCATAAGTGTGAAAGGTGAAGCCCAGCTCGCTGACGTTGGCGTAGAGCTGCGCAAAATAGGCTTGCAGCGCTGCCAGGCCGTGGATCTCATGCAGCGGATCCCGAAATTGAATATCGTCGCTGTACAGCTCATGGAGCGTGTGCAGATTGCTCGCATCCAGTGCGGCAAAACGGCGGGCGAAATCGTGCAGGAAGTCAGACACAGTGCCTCCCGCAACCCGATAGGTCGCCGTGCCGGGCTAAGCGGCTGATCCCGACTGGGGCGGTGTCTATGGCATCGAGCATCTGACTCCCTCCTTTTTTTGTACAAAGAAAATATCTTGTACAGGTTTTTAGAGAATAGGGAGCGTGTTGTACAAGTCAATTAATTTGTACAACTATTTGTGCGGTGGGGTGGTTTAAGCAGGGGATAGACGGGAGCTACCGGGCGGGGCGCGATGCTTAAAGATCGCGAGGCAAGCTCGCTCCTACAGTTGGTGTTTTGCTTATGTGGGCCGCACTGTGTCTAATTACGGGCTGTGAGGCTTATGCGGAGATGCTGGCGATGACCAACAGGGTGTTCAACTTTCCTATCGATGCAACGATTCAGGCCATCGGTGGGCGCTGGAAGTGCGCGATTCTTTGTCACCTGATGGAAGGTCCCAAACGCACCGGCGAGTTGCTGCGCCTTATGCAGCCCTTGTCATCGAAGGTGCTCACCGAGCAACTCAAGGAGTTGCAGGGCGACCACCTGATCGACCGTGAGGCGTTCCCGGGCAAGGTGCCCAAGGTGGTTTACCGGGTGACCGAGCTGGGTCGCACCTTGCAGCCGATTATCGATGCGATGTGTCAATGGGGCGCGCTGCATGCGGGCAATCCGCTGCCCGCTGAATCTGCAGCGCAGGTCACTGAGGCCTGACTCAGGCCGCTTGGGTCAGTTGGCGTAGATAGTTCACGTAACCCTGGGCGTTTTCTTCCAGTTGCGGCAGGTTAATGTCGTGTTCGGCGCCATAAAACACCCATGGCTTCACGGCCTGCGCGTCGATGTAGCGAATGGTGACTTCCAGCGGCCGTAGCAGTTCGTCAAGGCTGTAGCGGTAGCGCCCGCTGTGCAGATAGTCCTCTTGCTTGATGCCCGCAGAAATCGCCATGGCGATGCGCTTGCCGGCCAACTGGCGTTGCCCCTCGGCGTGGCCGTAAGCGAAGTCATGGGTCAGTACTTCGTCTTGCCATTGCTTGAGCAGCGGCGGAGTGCTGAACCAGTAGAGCGGGAACTGCCAGACAATCGAGTCATGGGCGCGGACCAGCGCCTGTTCGGCGTCTACATCGAGGGGGCCGCCATTCGGGTAGGCGTCATACAGGCGGTGCACAGTGACCTCCAGATCACTGGCCGCCAGGGCTTTCAGCCAGGCGTGGTTTATCACCGATTTATCGAGGGTAGGGTGGGCAAGAATGATCAGGGCGCGCAATCTATGGGCGCCTCGACATTCCCACAAGTACGCACCTTTTTGTAACTACCCCTGCCCACGCCCCCTTTAGATCTGCTGGCGTTGCCGCCCAAAAAGCACAAACACCACTATCGCCAGCAGCGCGATGACCACGGCCGATGTGGTGAGCAGGACCGAGTGGGTACTCGAAAACGCCAGCTTGGCGGCTTCAATTAAGGCATTGCCTTGGGCGGCAGGCAGTTCACCGGCCACCACGTAACTGTCGCCGATGGATCTGGCGGCCCGTTCGGCCTGCGCTGGCGCCAGTTCAGCGGGCAGTGACAGGGTGCTGCCAAACACTTTGGACATAAACACCCCGAACACGGTGATGCCCAGGCCGGTGCCCAGCTCGTAAGCGGTGGCTTCCAATGAACCAGCGGCGCCGCCTTTGCTGGCGTCTACCGAGCCCATGATGGCGATCGACGAGGCGGTCAGGCCGATACTCAGTGCCAAGCCCAATACCGCGAGCATGGCCGGCACCGCAAAACCTGGGGCATTGAAATCGGCAAAGGCCAGAAACCCCAATGCTCCGGCAGACAGGGCCAGTGACAGGCTGGCGACCCCGCGCAAGCCAAAGCGGTTGGACAAATAACCGGCGACCGGCCCACCCAGCGCCGCGGCGGCCATGATCGGAATAAGGAAGATCCCCGCCTGCAACGGCGTTTTGTCCAGCACGTATTGCAGCTCCATGGCCAGGGTCAGCTCCACGCCTGCCAGCGCGCCGATGGTCACCAGCGCCATGATCATGCCGCCCAGCAGCGCCGGGTGGGCGAACAGCGACAGGTCCAGCATCGGCGTGGCAGAGCGCAGTTGCTGGCGTGCGAACAGCACCAGCAACGCAAGCCCGGCCGCCAGCACCAGCATGGCGAACAACAGCGATTGCGTGGCGCCGATACTGGCTTTGATGCCGTAAACCACGCCGATGATTCCGGCAATCAGCACCAGCGCCTGGCCCACGGCCCATTTGCCGGGTGTGGTGTGCTCGAAGCGTGGCAACAGCACAAACACCACCGGGATCACCACCGCCATGATCGGGACGTTGATCAAAAACACCGACCCCCACCAGAAGTGCTCAAGCAGCGCGCCACCGATCAGCGGGCCCACCGCTGCGCCCGCCGCGCCGACGGTGCCCCACAGGCCGAGGGCCAGAGCGCGTTCCTTTTCGTCCTCGAAAGTGCGGCGAATAATGCCCAGCACACACGGCATGATCATCGCGCCGCCCAGCGCCAACAGTACCCGCGCACCGATGAGCATGGCCGGCGTCGGCGCGAACGCGGCGAGCAACGAAGCCACCCAGAACACGCTCAGGCCATACAGCAGGATGCGCCGATGACCGACGCGGTCGGCGAGGGTGCCCATAGGCACCAGCAAACCGGCCATCAGCAGCGGATAAATATCGATGATCCACAAGACCTGCGCCCCAGACGCGCCCAACGCCAGCGTCAGCGACGGCACAGCAATATGCAGAATGGTCATATCAATCACGATGGGCACAAAGGCCAGCATCACGGCGATCAGGATCAGCCAGCGTTTGGAAGCAGCAGTGGGCATGACTAAAACTCTCGGTGGTCAGGTGTCGGGATGATACTGCGATCCCTGCCTGCGACTGTCGTAAGCAAATGTGAATAAGGGTAACGGTCAGTAAAGCAGCGCTGAGGTTTGTGCCGGGCTATCGATAAAAAAGATATACACTCGTCCATCACAAAAAATCAGTGCGCCGGGATGTGTTTTCATGATGACTTTGCGTCAGATCCGTCACTTCATCGCCGTGGCCGAGACTGGCTCCATCTCGGCTGCCGCCCAAGCGGTGTACATCTCTCAATCGACCTTGACCCTGGCGATCCAGCAACTGGAGCAGGAAATCGGCGTCAGCCTGTTCAATCGCCACGCCAAGGGCATGACCCTGACCCACCAGGGTCATCAGTTTTTGCGCCAGGCGCATTTGATTCTGGCCACGGTAGACAACGCCAAGCGCAGCTTGCAGCAGAGCACCGATCAGGTCGCCGGGCAGTTGATCGTCGGCGTGACCAGCCTGGTGGCGGGTTATTACCTCGCGGATTTGCTCACCCGTTTTCAGCGCGCCTACCCCAACGTCGAAATCCGCGTGATGGAAGACGAACGCCCGTACATCGAGCATTTGCTGGTCAGTGGCGAGATTGATGTCGGCGTGCTGATCCTCTCCAACCTGGAAGATCGCCACGCCTTGCAGTCCGAGGTGTTGACCCATTCGCCGCACCGTATCTGGCTGCCGGCCCAGCATCCACTTCTGGAGCTGGACAGCATCAACCTGGCCGACGTGGCCAAAGAATCGTTGATCCAACTGAACGTCGATGAGATGGACAGCAATGCCCAGCGCTTGTGGGCGCAGGCGGGGTTGCAGCCGAGCATTACCTTGCGCACGGCATCGACCGAAGCGGTGCGCAGCCTGGTTGCAGCGGGGCTGGGGATCTCGATCCAGCCGGACATGACCTACCGGCCCTGGTCGCTGGAAGGCGACATCATCGAAGCCCGGCCTATTGCCGACCTCAACCAGACCCTCGACGTCGGCCTGGCCTGGCGCCGGGGAACCGCGCGCCCGCCGTTGGTCGATCCGTTTTTGACCGTCGCCCGCGAGCAGCCCCATGGCGGGCGCAAGCTGGCGATTTAATCTGGATTTAGTGTTTGTCGTTCGCGCTGCGCCAAGACTAATCTTGCAGCCTCTATAAAACGGTCCAGCCCACATAATCGGGCGCACCACGACCGCACAGCACAAGAGAGCCCTACCATGCCCGCCGCGCAGACACCATTGTTCACCGCACTGTTGATCGACGGTGAATCAGTCGCCGGGCAGGGCATTGTCGAACCCATCATCAACCCGACCACGGGTGAGGTGCTGACGTCGATCGCCGAGGCCAGCGCCGAGCAGACCGAGGCCGCGATCCTTGCCGCGCACCGGGCCTTCGACGGCTGGGCGCGGACCACGCCGCAGCAACGGTCTAACTTGCTGCTGGAAATCGCCAGTTCGATTGAAAAAAACGCCGATTACCTTGCTCGTCTCGAAGCGCTGAATTGCGGCAAGCCGCTGCATCTGGCGCGCAAGGACGACCTGAGTGCCACGGTGGATGTATTCCGCTTTTTTGCGGGCGCCGTGCGTTGCCAGACCGGCCAGCTCAGTGGCGAGTACCTGCCCGGCTACACCAGCATGGTGCGGCGTGACCCGATCGGCGTGGTGGCCTCGATTGCGCCGTGGAACTACCCGATCATGATGGCCGCCTGGAAAATCGCCCCAGCGCTGGCGGCGGGCAACACATTGGTGTTCAAACCTTCCGAGCACACGCCGCTGTCGATTCTGGCCCTGGCGCCGATGCTGGCCGAAATCCTGCCGCGCGGGGTGCTGAACATCATTTGTGGCGGCGGTGAAAACGTCGGCAGCCATCTGGTCAGCCACCCGAAAGTGCGCATGGTGTCATTGACCGGCGATATTGTCACCGGGCAGAAAATCCTCTCCACCGCGGCCAAAACCCTCAAGCGCACCCACCTTGAACTGGGCGGCAAAGCGCCGGTGATCGTCTGCGACGATGCCGACCTTGAGGCCGTGGTCGAAGGGGTGCGCACATATGGCTATTACAACGCGGGGCAGGATTGCACCTCGGCGTGCCGGGTATATGCGCAGGCCGGTATTTACGACAAGTTGGTGGCGGCGCTGGGTGATTCCGTGAGCCGTATCCGCTTTGCCTGCAAGCGCGATGCCGACAACGAGATCGGCCCGCTGATCAGCACCCGTCAGCGTGATCGCGTGTCCAGTTTTGTCGAGCGGGCGCTGGGCCAGCCGCACATTGAGTGTGTGACGGGGGGCGCTGCGCATCCGGGGCCGGGCTTCTATTACCAGCCGACGCTGCTGGCCGGTTGCAAACAAAGCGATGAAATCGTCCAGCGTGAAGTGTTTGGGCCGGTGGTGACCGTGACCCGTTTTGATGAACTGGCGCAGGTCTTGGACTGGGCCAACGACTCTGAATACGGCCTGGCCTCGTCGATCTGGACGCAAAACCTCGACAAGGCCATGCAAGTGGCAGCGCGCTTGCAGTACGGCTGCACCTGGATCAACAGCCACTTCATGCTGGTCAGCGAAATGCCCCACGGCGGCCTGAAGCGCTCGGGCTATGGCAAAGACCTGTCCAGCGATTCGCTTCAGGACTACAGCGTGGTGCGCCACATCATGGCCCGCCACGGCCAATCGCTGTAGCCGCTGTAGCCGCTGTAGCTGCTGTAGCCGCTGTCGAGGTACGAGGCTGCGATCGGCTGCGCAGCAGTCGTAAATCGGTGAACGCGATGCTTCAGGCGGTTCGAGTTGTCAGGGTTTGCGATCGCAGCGCAATCGATCGCAGCCTCGTGCCTTGACAGCGGCTACAGGTGATCGCAGAGCATTCGATTTAATCGAATGCTCCCTTGAGTTTTAAGTATTTGTTGATCCGCTACCTGTGTCTTAGTGTTTCGACCCATACCGCCATGCGGCACCTTCAACAATAAAAACCGATAGTGGCCGCCCCGGCGGCTCCCTGACTCGTCTGCCATAACTACAACATTGCAAAGCGCCACAGAGCGAGAGGAACGTCCCCATGCAATTCCAGTTTCTATTACCCACCAAAATCGTCATGGAACCTGGCCTGCGCCAGCGTACCGGCGAACACTTGCTCGGCCTGGGCTTGAACCACGTGCTGCTGGTCACCGACCCGGGCGTGAAAAACGCCGGCTTGCTCGACAGCATCTATACCAGCCTGGAACAGGCCGGTATTCGCTACGACGAAATCGCCGACGTTAAACCCAACCCGCGTAGCGAAGACGTTAACCGTGCCGCGCAGCTGTATCGTGGCAAAGGCATCGACGGCGTACTGGCGGTCGGCGGCGGCAGTGCAATGGACGCCGCCAAGGCCATCAGCGTTTTGCTGACCCATGACGGCATCGTTGAAGACTACGAAGGCGCGTTTGCCCTCAAAAACGCAGTACTGCCGATTGTGGCGATTCCGACCACCGCAGGCACCGGCAGCGAAGTGACCTTTTTCTCGGTGATCACCGACACCCGCCGCCAGTTCAAAATGAGCCTGCTCGACTACCGCATCGGCCCGGTGCTGGCGCTGCTCGACTCGGACATCACCGCCACGCTGCCGCCGCACATTGCTGCCGCCACCGGTATGGACGCGCTGACCCACGCCATCGAGGCGTATACCGGCAAACCCGCCAACCCGATCAGTGACGGCCTGGCGCTGCACGCGATCCGTTTGATCGCGCAACATCTCAAGCCCGCCGTGCAAGAACCGGACAACCGTGAAGCCCGCGAACAGATGCTGATTGCCAGCCTGATTGCCGGCATGGCCTTCGGTAATGCCGACATCGCCAGCGTGCACTGTATTTCCGAAGCCATCGGCGGCATGTACGACACCCCGCACGGCATCGGCAACGCGATTTTCCTGCCATTTGTGTTCAGCCATAACCGCGACGCCGACCTGCGCCGCCACGCCGATGTGGCGTATGCCCTGGGGATCGACCCCAACCTGAGCGCTGTGGACGCGGCCCAAGCGGGCGTCGATCAACTGTTTCGCATGAACCGCGAGTTGGGTATCCCGCGTTTTGCCGACGTGGCCGGGGTGCGCGAAGAAGACTTCACGGCCATCGCGCAGAAGTCCAAGAGCAATATTTCCGATGCCAGCAACATCAAAGACATGACCGTCGAGAGCTACCTCGATGTGATTCGTGCCGCCTACCACTACTCAGCTTGAGGGCATCGTCATGAGCGCATCGATTTCGACTCCGCATCTGCGCCGTACCTTGGGTCCGGTGTCTGTGTTGCTGTTCGGTCTGGCCTTTATTGCGCCACTGATTGTTTTTGGTACCTACGGCGTGATCGCCCAGGCCAGCCAAAACACCGTGGCGTTGTCTTATGTGGTGGCGTCCATCGGCGTCATCTTTACCGCGTTGAGCTACGGGCGACTGGTGCGCGTATTCCCGACCGCGGGTTCGGCTTACACCTACACCCGTAAAATGCTTAACCCCAACATCGGCTTTATGGTCGGCTGGGCGGCGCTGCTCGATTACTTCTTTATCCCGATGCTGATCTGGCTGCTGGGGGCGAGCTACCTGAGCCTGGCGTTCCCGGATGTACCGCAGTGGGTCTGGATCACCGGCTTTATCGTGTCCACCTCGTTGCTCAACATCCTCGGGATCCAGGTGGCTAACCGTTTCAACATCATCTTGATGCTGATCCAGCTCACCATCATCACCGTGTTCATCGCCCTGTGCTGGCACTACGTCAGCGCGATCAATGGTCCGGGCGGGTTGTTGTCGGTCAAACCGTTCTTCAATGCCGACGTTCCGTTCTCGGCGACCATGGCCGGTGCTGCCATTGCGGCTTATTCGTTCCTTGGCTTCGACGCCCTGTCGACCTTGAGCGAAGAAACCGTTGAACCAGAACGCACCATCCCGCGGGCCATTTTGCTGGTGGCTTTGATCGGCGGCAGCCTGTATGTCGGCTCCTCGTACTTCATGTACCTGGCGCATCCGGTGGGCGTATTCGAAAACATCGACGGCGCGGCGTTTGAAATCGCCAAGACCATCGGCGGCGACCTGTTTTTTGCAGTGGTTCTGACCGGCATCATCATTGCCCACTTTGCTGCTGGCCTGTCGTTCCAGGCCAGTGTCGGGCGCTTGCTGTATGCCCTGGGCCGTGACAACCAACTGCCGCAAAAGCTGTTTGGCGTGCTCAACCCGCGCTACAAGACCCCGGTGTTCAACATCGTGCTGTGCGGCGCCTTTGGTTTTGTCGGCTTTGGCCTGACCATCGCCACCGCCACGTCCTTGGTTAACTTCGGCGCATTCCTGGCCTTTACCGCCGTCAACCTGTGCGCGCTGAAACTGACCTTCGACCGTGCGCTGGGCGACAAAGCCGGTGTGCTGCGCGGGGTGTTGTTCCCGCTGATCGGGGCCATTACCTCGGGCTGGATGCTCATCAGCCTGGACGCCGATGCGCTGATCCTCGGCTCATGCTGGGTCGTGCTGGGGCTGGTGTACCTGGCCTTCCGTACCCGCATGTTCAGCACCGCCGTGCCTGAACCCGCGCTCTGACGCCCCCGACCTCTTAGCCCTTGCAACTACCCACGTGCGCCTTGATTGCGCGCATGCGGGGAGGTTGCGCCTTTTTGATGGGGTGGCCCACGCCGCCCACAGGAGAAACCATGCAAACCCGCCTGCTGATCAATGGTCAACTCATCGCCGGTGAAGGCGAAAAACTCCCGGTGCTCAACCCGTCGTTGGGCGCCACGTTGGTAGAAATCCCAGAGGCCAGCCTGGCGCAGGTCGATGCAGCAGTGTGCGCGGCCGACGCGGCGTTCGACGCCTGGTCACAGACCACGCCCAAGGACCGCTCGCAATTGCTGCTGAAGCTGGCCGACGCCATCGACGCTCATGCCCCGGAGCTGGCGCGCCTGGAGTCCAACAACTGCGGCAAACCCTACACCGCCGCGCTCAACGACGAACTGCCCGGCGTTGCCGATGTGTTCCGCTTTTTCGCGGGCGCCAGCCGTTGCCTGCAAGGCAGTGCAGCAGGGGAATACCTGGCGGGGCATACCTCGATGATCCGTCGTGATCCGGTGGGCGTGGTGGCGTCTATTGCGCCCTGGAACTACCCGTTGATGATGGCCGCCTGGAAGCTCGCTCCGGCGCTGGCCGCCGGTAATACCGTGGTGATCAAGCCGTCTGAACAGACTCCGTTGAGCACGTTGAAACTGGCGCAGTTGATGGCGGACATCTTCCCTGCGGGCGTCATTAACGTGGTCTTTGGTCGTGGCCCAAGTGTCGGCAAACCGCTGACCAGCCACCCCAAAGTGCGCATGGTGTCGCTGACCGGTTCGGTCGCGACCGGCAGCCGGATCATCGCCGGTACGGCCGACAGCGTTAAACGCATGCACATGGAGCTGGGCGGCAAGGCCCCGGTGATCGTGTTTGACGATGCCGACATCGACGCGGCGGTTGAAGGCATCCGTACCTTCGGCTTCTACAACGCTGGCCAGGACTGCACCGCCGCCTGCCGTATTTATGTGCAGAAGGGCGTGTACCACGAGTTTGTAAGAAAGCTCGGTGAGGCTGTGTCCAGTATTCGCCATGGGTTGCAGGACGACCCTGAGACCGAACTCGGGCCGTTGATCACCTTGCAGCATCTGGAGCGTGTCGAAGGCTTTGTCCAGCGTGCCCGCGAGCAGTCGCACATTGAAGTGGTAACGGGCGGCAAGCGCGTGGCGGGGCCGGGGTTCTTCTTTGAACCGACCGTTTTGGCGGGTGCGCGTCAGGACGATGAAGTGGTGCGCCATGAGATCTTCGGGCCGGTGGTGTCTGTCACCGAATTCGACGACGAAGCGCAGGCTTTGCAGTTTGCCAACGACTCCGACTATGGCCTGGCGTCTTCAGTGTGGACCCACGATGTCGGCCGTGCCCACCGTCTGGCGGCCCGCTTGCAATACGGCTGCACCTGGGTCAACACGCACTTCATGCTGGTCAGCGAAATGCCCCACGGCGGCGCCAAGCTCTCGGGCTATGGCAACGACATGTCGATGTACGGCCTGGAGGACTACACCACCATTCGGCATGTGATGTTCAAGCACTGATAGCGTTTAATTAAAACCGGTAGGAGCGAGCTTGCCTCGCGATCTTTTAAAAGATCAAAAGATCGCGAGGCAAGCT
>NZ_JASCPQ010000042.1:0-45134 GCF_029959305.1 Pseudomonas sp. PS01297 | reverse complement strand
GGTCGTTAACGATGACGCGTATTTACCGAGTAAATGAGGCGTTCTGAAGACCATCGCGAGCAAGCCCGCTCCCACTCTTGAGCAGTGTTGCTCTTAAGTGAACAGCAGGGCCTTAGTATCGGGGACTGACCAAGGCCGGGGCAATGGCGGGGTGGTGGGCAGATTCTGCATTGACAAATAAACTGTGATCACATATCACTGTATTCGCATTTTTCAGCAGAACGCCCACACAACAATAAGACAGGTAAAACGCTATGAGCATTGTGAAACGACTCACGCCTTATTCCGGGTTGAAGGTGCTGATTTCCGGGGGCGCGGCCGGTATTGGTGAGGTGATTGCTGCGGCCTATCTGGAGACCGGGGCCAAGGTGCATGTGTGTGATGTCAGCGAGCAGGCGGTGTTGGCCTTCCGCGAGCGCTACCCGCAAGCGCTCGCCACCCTAGCCGACGTGTCAAACCCGGCCGAGGTCAAGCGGGTGTTTGAACTTCAGCGCGAGTGGGTCAACGGCCTCGATGTGCTGATCAACAACGCCGGCATCGCCGGGCCCACCACCGGCATTGAAAAAATCACCGAGGACGAGTGGGAGCAGTCGATCAATATCAACCTCAATGCCCAGTACCGTTTCGCGCATCATGCGGTGCCGCTGCTGGCTGAGTCGGCGCATGCACACATCATTCATATTTCGTCGGTGGCCGGGCGCCTGGGGTATGCCTGGCGCACACCGTATGCGGCGACCAAGTGGGCCATTATCGGGCTGATGAAATCGTTGGCGGCGGAGTTGGGCGACCGGGATATCCGGGTCAATGCGCTGCTGCCCGGCATCATTGAAGGCCCGCGCCAGGATCGGGTTATCCGCGACCGCGCCAAGCAATTAGGCATCTCCGAACCCGAGATGCTGAAGCAAACATTGAACAAAATCTCCCTAGGGCGCATGACGCCCCCGGACGATGTGGCCGCCATGGCGCTGTTCCTCTGCTCGCCCGCTGCGCAGAACATCACTGGCCAAGCCATCAGCATCGACGGCAACGTCGAGTACCTCTGAGCCCGCCTTGCACGGCTTGCCAGCAACCCGCTGGCGAGCCGTGTTTAAGGGTCTTTGAAACCTGTTTTATGCCCCTGCGGCCAATTGTCTGACAATCACCAAAATAGCCTTGTGATCTGTGATCACAACTAATACCATCCGTTTCAAACCACACCGGCATCGACGAGATACGCGGTGTGGATGCGCCAGCTAAAAGCGCAACTCCTGACCATAAATACAAAAATGTGGAGAACAGCATGCAACGTACCTCCCCACCTGAGCGTGGCCCCGTCGCCATTGTCGGCGCCGGATTGATTGGCAGAGCCTGGGCCATCGTGTTTGCGCGGGCGGGCCACCCCGTGCGCCTGCACGATATGGACCTGCACACCCTGCACAGCAGCCATGCGTACATCGAAGCGCGGCTCGGTGAACTCGCAGAATTTGAACTGATTGATGAAGCCCCCGGCACCGTGCTGGCGCGCATTACCTGCGTTGCGGACTTGGCAGAAGCGCTGCGTGACGTGGTGCTCGTGCAGGAAAACGTGCGGGAAACCGTCGAGGCCAAAATCGAGATTTTCAGCCAACTGGACGCGCTGGCCCCCAAGGACGCGCTTCTGGCCAGTTCGACCTCATGGCTACCGGCGTCGGAGTTCACTAAAGACCTGCCGGGGCGGGCCCGCTGCCTGGTGGCGCACCCGACCAACCCGCCCTACCTCATCCCGCTGGTAGAACTGTGCCCGGCGCCCTGGACCTCGGCGGATGTGATGCTCCGCGCCCACGCGCTGTACAGCGCAGCCGGGCAAAGCCCCGTGACGTTGTCACGTGAGATCTACGGCTTTTTGCTCAACCGGGTTCAGGCCGCAGTGCTCAACGAGTGCTTCAACTTGCATGAAGACGGCCTGGCCAGCGCGGCAGACATTGACCGCGTGCTTAAAGAAGGACTGGCCCTGCGCTGGTCGTTTATGGGCCCCTTCGAAACCATCGACCTCAACGCCCCGGCGGGCGTGCAGGATTACGCCCGGCGCTACGGCCAGCAGTACCGGCACACCGCAGCGTCGCAACAGACATTCAGTTGGTCGGACGAAGCGGTTGCCCGAGTGGACGAAGAGCGCCGCCGCACCCTTGAGCTTGAAGACATCAACCAGCGCTCAGCCTGGCGCGACAGACGCCTGATGGCCCTGGCCGCGCACAAGCGTCACGCCCCGGACGCTTGATCGCGGCTTGATCCTGAACAACAAAACCAAGACACCCAGGAGATCCCCATGGCTCGTAAAGTCATCATTACCTGCGCTGTGACCGGCGCCATTCACACCCCGTCCATGTCCCCTTACCTGCCGGTGACACCGGGGCAGATTGCCGAAGCTGCCATTAGTGCAGCCGAGGCTGGCGCGGCAATCGTCCACCTGCACGCCCGCAACCCGGTAGACGGCAGCCCTTCGCAAGACCCGGAATTGTTCAAACAATTTTTGCCGGCCATCAAAGAAGCCAGCGATGTAGTGATCAACCTGACCACCGGCGGTGCGCCGACCATGTCGCTTGAGGACCGGCTGCGCCCGGCGCGCCAGTTCAAGCCCGAAGTGGCGTCGCTGAACATGGGCACGATGAACATGGGTCTGTACCCCATGCTCAATCGCTTCAAGGAATTCAAACACGCCTGGGAGGAACCCTATCTGGCGGGCAGCCATGACCGTATTTTCAAAAACACCTTCACCGACATTGCCCACATCCTGGAGTCGTGCAGCGAGAACGGCACGCGCTTTGAGATCGAGTGCTATGACATCGGGCATCTGTACACGGCGGCGCATTTCATTGATCGCGGGCTGATCAAGCCACCGTTTTTGATCCAGTCAGTGTTCGGCATTCTGGGTGGTATCGGTGCTCACCCCGAAGACGTTCTGCACATGCGCCGCACCGCCGACCGGCTGTTTGGCGACGACTACCAATGGTCGGTGCTGCCGGCCGGCAAGCAGCAAATGAGCATTGGTGCGCAGTCGGCCACCCTGGGCGGGCACGTGCGCGTGGGCCTGGAAGATTCGCTGTGGGACGGGCCAGGCCAGTTGGCCAAAAGCAACGCGGAGCAAGTGTCGCGCATGCGCACCATTCTGGAAGGTCTCTCACTGGAAGTGGCGACCCCTGACGACGCGAGAGAAATCCTCAAGCTCAAAGGTGGCGATAACGTCAACTTCTAAGCACCGGCACTCACCTGACTAAAAACAATAGAGAGGATATTGCCGGCACCGACGGGCGCTGAACACCCACAGCGCCCTGGAACCCTATCCTCATGAGGAGACTTGAGCCATGTTCGCAACGACCCATACAAAAACAGAAAAGGGACAGTCGCTGAACGCTTTAATGTTTCGCAAGTTAATGCCGATGTTGATTTTTGCTTACGTCATCAGCTTTTTGGACAGGACCAATATTTCGCTGGCCAAAACCCACATGGCCGTCGATTTGGGGATCTCCGCGGCGGCCTACGGTTTTGGCGCCGGGCTGTTCTTCCTCACTTATGCCCTGATGGAAGTGCCCAGCAACTTGATCATGCACCGCGTGGGCGCGCGGCTGTGGATCACCCGGATCATGATCACCTGGGGCATCTTGTCGGCGGGCATGGCTTTTATCACCGACGAGACGACTTTTTACATCGCCCGTGCCCTGTTGGGCGCTGCGGAAGCGGGGCTGTTTCCGGGCGTGATGCTGTACCTCACCTATTGGTTCGGCAAGGAACAAAGGGCGCGGGCCAGCGGTTACTTTTTGATCGGCGTGTGCCTGGCCAACATCATCAGCGGCCCTATTGGCGGGCTCTTGCTGGAAATGGACGGCATCATGGGCTGGCATGGCTGGCAGTGGCTGTTCTTTCTGGAGGGCATCCCGGCGGTGCTGTTCTCGGTGGTGATCTGGAAAAAACTCCCGGACAAACCCTCCAAGGCCCGTTGGCTGACCAAGGAGCAAGCCGACGAAGTCGAGCAGGCCCTGAAAAAAGAAAACGATGAAGAAATCGCCTCGGGCAATGTGGGCCACTCCTTTAAGGGCGTGTTCAAAATCCCCCAGTTGTGGCTGGCCATTGCGGTGTACTTTCTGCACCAGATCAGTGTGTATTCGGTCATCTTCTTTTTGCCGGGCATCATCGGCACTTACGGCGGGCTGACCTCGGTTGAAATCGGCCTGCTCAACTCCATCCCCTGGGTAGCAGCCGCGCTGGGCGCCGCCTTTTTGCCTAAATACGCCACCACACCCAAGCTGTCGCGCAAGATCATGTTTGGCGGTTTGATCCTGATGTCGGCTGGCCTGACCCTGGCCGCCTACACCCCGCCGATGATTGCACTGATCGGCTTTACCCTCACCGCCTCGATGTTCTTTGTCGTGCAGCCGGTGGTGTTCCTCTTCGCCAGTTCGAGGCTCGCCGGAGCGGGCATGGCGGCCGGGCTGGCGCTGGTCAATACCTGCGGCATTACTGGCGGCTTTTTCGGGCCGTCCTTGCTGGGGTTTGTCGAGCAAACCACTGGCAGCACCAAAAACGGGCTCATTATTGTGGCCGCGCTGCTAACCCTCGCCGCCTTCCTGAGCACCCGCCTGCGCCAAGCCCAGGAATCTGCCTCTACAAAAACACGGGACAACATCGTATTGCCCCACGTCGCACCGTGCCTGACTGAAAACTCGAGGATCAAATGAACACTCTGTCCCTGGCCCGTGCGCCGCACAGAGGTAAGCGCCCATAAAAAAACGAAGCGGACTGTTCAGTCCGCCTCGTTTTTTGCATCTGCCGCCGGGTTAATCCGCGTCGACAGGCTTGATCGCATCCGCCACCACCAGCGCACCGGTGTTCACAATAAATTCGGCGGCACTCTTGATGTCGCCTTGCAACGCCGCACACGCCGCCACCGGATCGCGCGCCTTCAGGGCCTGCACCAACGCCGCATGGTGACTGGCCTGCACCCGCTGAATCACCCGCTCGGTGCCAGAACGCAAATCGTAATTGAGGATTGGCCCGATCCGGAGCCACAGCGACTCAACGATCTGCAGCAAAATCGGCATGTCCGCCTGGCCATAAATGGCGAAGTGCAGCGCCTTGTTCAGGGCAATAAGCCGCGACTCATCGGGCGGGTTCTGCGCAAACTCTTGGCAAAACGCATCGTGAATCCCTTGAATCTCCTGCAATGCCTCAGCACTCACCAACTGCGCCGCACGAGCAGCCGCCTGCCCTTCCAGGTTCAGGCGAATACTGGTGATCTCGCGAAACTGGCTGACCGTCAGCACCGGCACCCGGATATACCGATTGGCCGCCATCTCCAGCGCCTGCTCAGCGACCAGGCGATGCACCGCCTCACGCACCGGCATCACACTCACGCCCAGCGCATCGGCAATGGACCTGAGCGACAGCTTCTCGCCGGGCATGACACGGCCACTGATCAGCAGATCACGAAGCTGGGAATAAACGTCCGCACTGAGAGTCTGGCGGATCATGGGCGACACGAGTTTGGATAGATTCATGGGCGAGGATTATAGGCGGATTGGGGCGTTGGGTGTAGGTGGTTGGAGGGGGTGTGATCACAGTTTTTTGCGGGGATGGCAGAGCGTGCTGAACAGGCCGTCGGAGGGTATCTGCACACGAAAACAGGCCTGATGCCGAATAAACCTCTGTAGACGCGGTCACAGCAACACTTATGGAGAGGAAGGGCCCCATGTCGACACGCTCAACACTCTGCTTACTGCTGTTGCCAATGTTCGCAGGTTGCCAGTATCTACCCCACACGGATTACTTCGTCGCTCCGGCCAATGAGCCGAATCCGGCATGGATCCGGGTCGTCAACTTCACCCAGCATGCGGCCATTTATCAATCGGCAAACGGTGTGAAGACGGGGGGCGTGGTCCGTACCGGGCCTCTCCCATTTATCCATACCCAGGACATCGGCATGCCCAAAGCGGGGCAAAATCTGACCTGGGACTACTATGAGTCAACGCTTCGGCCGGGCCTCGAAACGAGTGTCTACATGTCGTGGGAGGGTACGCGTACCCGGACTTGTTTTGTCACAACGACCTTCACTCCAGAAGCCGGGCGCTACTATCAGTTCCTCCTTACCTCAGGCGACGGTGGGACCTGCACGCTTTACCCCACCCTGATCGAGCGAGATAAAGACAGCACAGGCTGGCATTTAGTCCCCAACAAGGACGTGACCTACAAGTACGACGGCCCCACAGCCAAGAGCTTCTATACCAACAGCCAGTTCGAAGATCCCAACTACCAGCCACCGCCCGAGCGCTATCCCGGCATAGATGTCAGGTAGGCGATTGAAGAAGTCATGCTCCTGCTTGGCCCGCGGCAAAATCGGCGGCGCACATCGGGGGATGACCAGATCGATATCGTCGTACTTCAGGTTGCAACAGGACGAGCTATTCGCCGACTGGCGCCGGGTGGCTGGCCGGTGATGCGCTTAAAGGCACGACTGAAGGCCGCTTGAGAGGTGTAGCCCAGACGCTGCGCCACGGCCTCAATGGGCAGGCGCTCAAGACTTAGCCATTGACTGGCGAGACGCATCCGCAGCTCCGTTGCATAGCGCAGCGGGGGGATGCCAATAGTCGCCTGGAAGCGTTCCGCGAAGACCGAGCGAGAGGTATTACAGTGCGCTGCCAGTTGCGCGACGGTCCAGTCGCGCGCGGGCTCCCGGTGCAAGGCCAGTAGCGCACTGGCCAGCTTGGGGTCGCGCAATGCGGCCACCAACCCTGAGGCGTTGCCGCAGGCGCACTCAACCCAGCCACGAACGATCATCGCCGCCACTACGTCAGCGAGGCGAGCGAATATGCCTGCGAAGCCGATGCGCGCAGAGCGGACTTCGCGCTCCATGGAAGCAAGAATCGGCATAAGCCCAGGGTAACGCTGCCCCCTGGCATCAATCAGCATCAGATCTGGCATCAATCCGCCAAGGCCATGCAAACTTGTGAGTTCGAACTCCATGCAGGCACTGAAGATAATGCTACTGGGGCTGACATCGGCACCGGGGGAAGCATCCACGGCACAGATCGCGTCGCCAAGAGGGACCGCGTCGAAGCTGCTGATGTCTTGGGCGGGTGCATCCTGGCTTGAGAACAGTTGATGGGCTTCACCCTGGGCGATGAACACCGCGTTGCCGGCCGACAACTCGTACACAGTGCCGTCCTCCGTACGCAGGGCGGCGGTACCCACGGCGAGGAAGTGGAAGTAGGCGTGCCCTGGTTTGGCAGCAAAACCCAGCCCGAAAGAGGGACCGGCCTGGATGCGATGGTACTTGACGCCCCGCAGGCGCATGCCGCGCAACAGTTCGTTGATGAGGTCGGACGATAAGACGAACTGATCCTGGGATGTCATGTCGGGGTTTCGGTCAAAAACTAAAGATTTTGCATCATAGAACATCCTCACCTGCATCCATAGACTTCTGGTTGAGATAACTTCCAGAGGTATTGCGTGATGAGTAATGGGGTGTGTGACGTTGTAACTGATGCGCGCGTTGGCAACGAAGCTGATTTAGAGCCCACGACACCGGCATGGATGGCGGTATTTTCGCTGGCGATGGGCGTGTTTGGATTGTTGACCGCGGAGTACCTTCCGGCCAGCTTGCTGACGCCGATGGCCGCTGAACTGGGGGTGTCGGAAGCCTTGGCCGGGCAGGCGGTGACCGTGACGGCAGTCGCGGCGCTGTTCTCAGGGTTACTGCTGCCCGGCTTGACGCGAGGGATCGACCGGCGAGTGGTATTGCTGGGCTTTTCCGTGCTGATGATTGCCTCCAACTTGTTGGTGGCTTTCTCTTCCAGCCTGATAGTGCTGCTGGTCATGCGGATTTTGCTGGGTATCGCACTGGGCGGCTTCTGGAGCATGGCGGCGGCCGTGGCGATGCGCCTGGTACCGCCGACGCTGCTGCCGCGAGCCCTGTCGATTATTTTCAGCGGTATTGCAGTGGGTACGGTGGTCGCGGTGCCGCTCGGCAGTTATTTGGGCGGGCTGTATGGCTGGCGCAGCGCTTTTGTGGCGGCCGCCGCCGTAGGGGTAGTCACGCTGGTTTTCCAGCTTTTCACCCTGCCACCTCTGGCTCCGCGCAGGCCTGCGCGCTTAAGAACGGTACTTGAAGTGCTGCTGCGTCCGGGCATTGCCGTGGGTATGTTGGCTTGCGTGCTGGTGCATACAGGGCACTTCGCGTTGTTCACTTACATCCGGCCGTTTCTGGAAAGCACATCCGGCGTGGGGGCTGAAGGATTGGCGCTGATGCTGCTGGGGTTCGGCGCGGCTAACTTCGTCGGCACGCTGTTGGCAGGCTGGCTGCTTGAAAAAAGCCCGCGCGGGACGATGGTGCTGATGCCTGCGCTGGTCGGCGTTACAGCTTTAGCCTTGGTAGGGCTGCCTGCTTCTGTGCCGGGTCAGGTGGTGTTATTGGCACTTTGGGGCATGGCTTTTGGCGGTGTACCCGTGGCGTGGTCAAACTGGGTAGCCCGAGCGGTGCCAGATCAGGCTGAAAGCGCGGGAGGCATGGTGGTGGCATCGGTTCAGTCGGCGATCGCTGCGGGTGCCGCTGCCGGGGGCGCCATGTTCAGTTTCAGCGGCATCGATGGTGTTTTTGTCGCCGCCGGCATTCTGATGCTGTTGGCAGCACTGTTGATCGGTATGCGGGTCAAGGTCCAAGCGCCAGGGCACGGCGCAGGAAAAAGTCCGGGCCTGCATCTTTAACCCGATCGGGCGCCCATGAAGGCGCACTCGCCCTCTCCCTTTTCTGAAATTAATGAGAAATGCTCATAAACCCTTGCCGATTTAACCGTCTAGTCCCCACTCGCTAGGTCACCTACTGTTCTCCCATCGCCAAATGGGAGATCCACATGCACAAGCGCTCACTCGGAACAAGTTCACTCGAAGTGTCAGCCCTGGGCTTGGGTTGCATGGGCTTGAGCCATGGCTACGGCCCGGCGACTGACACACAACAAGCCGTTGCGCTGATTCGTTCGGCGGTTGAGCGAGGCGTCACGTTCTTCGATACCGCCGAGGTTTACGGCCCTTATCTGAACGAGCAAGTGGTAGGCGAAGCCTTGGCACCGGTGCGCGATCAAGTGGTCATCGCCACCAAGTTCGGCTTCACCTTCGGCGACGACAATAAACAGCAGATTCTCAACAGCCGCCCCGAGCACATTCGGGTCGCGGTTGAGGGGTCGCTGCGTCGACTAAAGACCGATTACATCGATCTGCTTTACCAGCACCGCGTCGACCCGGACGTGCCGATCGAGGACGTCGCCGGGGCGGTGAAGGACTTGATTGCTGAAGGCAAGGTCAAGCACTTCGGCCTGTCGGAAGCCGGGGCGCAGACCATTCGCCGGGCGCACGCGGTACAGCCGGTCACCGCCTTGCAGAGCGAATACTCGTTGTGGTGGCGCGAGCCTGAAAAAGAGATTCTGCCGACGCTGTGGGAGTTGGGCATCGGCTTCGTACCGTTCAGCCCATTGGGCAGAGGTTTTCTGACCGGCACGGTGTCGGCACAGACCACGTACAGCAGCGACGATTTTCGCAGCATCGTCCCGCGTTTCAGCCCGTCGGCGCTGCAAGCCAATCAGGGCCTGGTGGTGCTGATCCGTCAGATTGCTGCGCAAAAACAAGCGACTCCGGCACAAATCGCGCTGGCCTGGCTGCTTGCGCAGGCGCCGTGGATTGTGCCGATTCCGGGCACGACCAAACTGTCGCGCCTGGAAGAAAACCTCGGCGGCGCAGACATCACGCTTGATGCCAGCGAACTGAATGCCATTGATAGCGCATTGGCGCAGATCCGCATTGAAGGCGAGCGTTATCCAGAGGCCCTTAAGGCGCGTGTCGGTCGATGAGCACCGATCACGATCCGCTGCGGCGTACGGTAATCGCCGCACTGGCCAGCGCCCCGCTGCTGTCGCTTGCCGACACGCAAGATGCCAGTGCAACACCGCGTTCAGGCTCACGGATTCTGGTCGCGTATTTCTCGCGCTCGGGTAATACCCGCGTGAACGGCTGGCTGAACGATCACCCTCTCGCGCGTTAACTGAGTTCTGTACGGAGTGACACCATGAAAATCCGCACGTTGGGCAATGGCCTGGAAGTGTCCGCACTGGGCCTTGGTTGCATGAGCATGACCTCGGCCTATGGCCCGGCTGCCGACAAAGCCAGCATGATCAAGCTGATTCGTTCGGCTCACGAACAAGGCATCACTTTGTTCGACACTGCTGAAGCGTATGGCCCGTTCGCCAATGAAGAACTGCTGGGTGAGGCCTTGCAGCCGATCCGCGAACAGGTGGTCATCGCCACCAAGTTTGGCTTCGATATCGACCTGAGCACTGGCGTGCGAGGCAGTGGTACCAACAGCCGCCCGGAACATATCCGCGCCGTGGCCGAGGCGTCGTTGAAGCGTTTACGCACCGATCACATCGACCTGTTCTATCAGCATCGCGTTGACCCGCAGGTGCCCATCGAAGACGTCGCCGGCACCATCAAAGATCTGATCGCCGAGGGCAAGGTCAAGCATTTCGGCCTGTCTGAAGCGGGCGTGCACACCATTCGCCGGGCGCACGCTGTGCAACCGGTTACGGCAGTGCAGAGCGAATATTCACTGTTCTGGCGCGGCCCGGAAGTGGAACTGCTGGCAGTGCTCGAAGAGCTGGGTATCGGGTTCGTGCCGTTCAGCCCGCTGGGCGCGGGTTTTCTCACCGGTCAGATTGATGAGCACACGCAGTTCGACGCCAGCGATTTCCGCAATTTTGTGCCGCGTTTTTCACCGCAAGCGCGCAAGGCCAACCTGGCGTTGGTCGATGTGGTGAAAGCCGTCGCGCAGCGCAAACACGCCACACCGGCGCAAGTGGCGCTGGCCTGGTTGCTCGCTCAAAAACCATGGATTGTGCCGATCCCTGGCACGACCAAACCCCATCGGCTGGAAGAGAACCTGGGCGCAGTCGACCTGCAATTGACCGGTGACGATCTGCGCGAGATCAACGAGCAAATGGCGCAGATTCACGTGCACGGCGATCGCCTGCCGGAATCGGCACTGAAGATGACCGGACTCTGAGCCTGCCCGACGCGGCGCTGCATTGGGCGCTGCTTTCACTATGTGACCGGAGTTGATCCGATGAATCGATTGATCGCCCCCCTCGTTGCGTTGTCACTGATGACGGCAGAAACCCAAGCCGCCAGCGAAATCCGCATTACCCCAAACGGTTCGCAGCCCTCGGTCAAGGGCGCGGCGCAAAACTTTACGGGCACCGTACGCGTTGATGGCCTGTTCAAAGGCGATGCGCCGGCGCGCATCGGCGGCGCCACAGTGACCTTCGAGCCCGGCGCACGCACGGCGTGGCACACCCATCCGCTGGGGCAAACGCTGATCGTCATCGCAGGCGTCGGCTACGTGCAGCAAGAGGGTGGCCCGCGACAGGAAATCCGACCGGGCGACACTGTCTGGATTCCACCGCACACCCGCCACTGGCATGGCGCTACACCCAGCAACGGCATGACCCACATCGCCATTGCAGAAGCCGAGGACGGCAAGACCGTCACCTGGGCAGAGCAGGTCTCGGAGGCGCAATACGCCGGCCATTGAAGTTACGAAATGTGTCGAAGCGGCTCGTTGGCACTTTCTGCGCAAACCGTCACCCGGCGTCCATCCCCAACACCCGCGGTGGCGCGCCGTGATTGCAGCGGCCATGGCACTGGCGACTCATGAGTTCTGCTCAGGAGTCCTTGCGCAATTTCGGGGTTAATCACCCCTTTCATACTCCGTACGATCCAGTGACACCGCAGTGACCCGTAATGGACGGAGCCTTTCACGATGACCACTGATGCACGCAACTGCCCAGCCCTCCCCGCATTCATGGCGCTTTGTCTGGGCATCGGGGCGATGTTCAGCATGACCACTCAAGCAGCCGAGGCATCCCAGAACATGACCAGCCCACCAACCAGCGCAACGACCCTGTCGATGCCACAACAAACGATTCCACTGATCGCCGCATTCATGGCGAGCAGCGACATGCCGGGCCTCAACACGGCACTCAACCAGGGACTCGATGCCGGTTTGAGCATCAGCGAAATCCGCGAAATTCTGGTGCAGCTCTACGCTTATGTCGGCTTTCCGCGCAGCCTCAACGCCTTGAACGAGTTGATGACGGTGGTGCAGGCACGAAAGCAACGGGGCATTGAAGATGCGCCGGGGCGTGAACCGGGCCGGGCGATTCCCGTCGGGGATGAGCTGCTGGCTGCCGGTACCGCCAATCAAACCAGGATCTCGGGCGCACCGGTCAAGGGCCCCGTGTTCGAGTTCGCCCCGGTGATCAACCGGTTCCTGCAAACCCACCTGTTCGGCGACATTTTCGAGCGCGACAACCTCGACTGGCAAAGCCGCGAGCTGGCAACGGTCGGGGCGCTGGCGGCAACGCCAGGGGTCGAGCCGCAATTACGCTCCCACATGGCGGCGAGCCTGCGCGTCGGGCTTGGCGCGGCACAGTTGCGCCAAGTCACCGAGTTGTTGAAAAAGCATGGCGATCCACAGACGGCCGAGCGAGCCCACGCAGCGCTGACCCAAACCCTTTCGCAACTGCCAACCTTTTAATTGCTCAGGAGCTTCACATGAAAAACATGCTTAAAGCCACGTTCATGTCGGCACTGGTCGGCCTCTCGGCGGGTGAAGCCTTGGCCGCCGACTACCAAAAGAACCCGTTCACCCTCGCCTATGATGGCGCGATCAGCACCAACGAAGCGGGCAAGGTCAACATCCATCCGGTCAGCTACAAGCTCAATGGTCTGGACATCGCCGCCAACGTCTACACCCCGGCTGGCTATGACGCCAAGAAGACTTACCCGGCCGTGGTCGTTGCACACCCCAATGGCGGCGTGAAGGAACAAGTTGCCGGTTTGTATGCCCAACGCCTGGCCGAACAGGGCTACATCACCATCACTGCCGATGCGGCGTATCAGGGCGCCAGCGGTGGTCAGCCGCGCAGCATCGATAAACCGGCGTACCGTATCGAAGACATTCATGGCATGGCCGACTTTATCAGCCAGTTTGCCGGCGTTGATGGCGAGCGTCTGGGGCTGCTCGGGATCTGTGGCGGCGGTGGTTATTCGTTGGCGGCGGCGCAAACCGACAAACGCTTCAAATCGCTGGCAACGGTGAGCATGTTCAACTCGGGCCGGGTGCGCCGCAACGGCTACAACGACTCGCAAATGGACAGCATCCAGCAACGCCTGCAACAAGCGTCAGCTGCCCGCGCGCAAGAAGCGGCTGGCGGCGAAGTGCTGTATTCGGGCGATGCCAACCTCACCGAAGAGCAAATTGCCAAACTGCCCTTCGAGCTGTATCGCCAAGGTTATGAGTACTACTGGAAGACCCACGCGCACCCGAACTCGACCTTCAAATACACCACCAGCAGCCTGATCGACTTGATGCGTTTCGACGCCACTGACCATATCGAGCTGATCAACCAGCCGTTGCTGATGATCGCCGGCAGCAAAGCCGACAGCCTGTACATGACGCAGGACGCCTTCTCCAAAGCCACCGGCACCACCGACAAAGAACTGTTTATGCTCGACGGCGCGACGCACATCGAAACCTATTGGGTGCCGCGTTATGTCGATGCCGCGATTGGCAAACTGAGCGCATTTTACGCCCGCACCTTGTAATCAACTCTCTTGGGGGTCGCGCATCGGTGTGCGACCTGCTTTTATGGATGAATCCCGCGCCCCTCATGAGAGGTTCTCATCAATGTCCCGCGCCAACCTTAACGACCTGCAAGCCTTCGTGATCATCACCCGCGAAGGCAGTTTCACCCGCGCAGCCGCCCAGCTTGGCGTCTCGCAGTCGGCGCTGAGCCACACCATGCGCGCACTGGAAAGCCGATTGGGCGTGCGCTTGCTGACGCGCACCACGCGCAGTGTTTCACCGACCGAAGCGGGTCAGCGGCTGTATCAGTCGATGGCGCCGCGGTTCGATGAAATCGAACTCGAACTGGCCGCGGTCAGCGAGTTTCGTGACACCCCGGCGGGCACTGTGCGGATTCAAGCGTCCGAACATGCCGCCAACAATATTCTGTGGCCCAAGCTTTCAAAGGTGCTGCCCAACTATCCGGACATCCATGTCGAAATTACCGTCGACTACGCCCTCTGCGACATCGTCGCGCAACGCTATGACGCCGGTGTTCGCTTGGGAGATCAGGTGGCCAAAGACATGATCGCAGTGCCGGTCGGGCCATCCTTGCGCATCGCCGTCGTGGGCTCACCCGAGTACTTCAAACAGCGGCCAATACCGAAGGTGCCCGGTGATCTGGCGGGACAAAATTGCATCAACCTGCGCCTGCCCACCCATGGCAGCCTGATGCAATGGGATTTTGAAAAGGATGGTCACGAACTGAAGGCCCGTGTCGAAGGGCAATGGACGTTCAACAGCAGCGTGCCGATCCTGCGGGCGGCCGTGGCGGGGTGTGGTTTGGGCTTTCTGCCGGAGGACATGGTGGCGAAGGAACTTGCCGACGGTAGCCTTGTGCGGGTACTGGAAGACTGGTGCCAACCCTTCGCCGGTTACCATCTCTACTACCCCAATCGCCGTGAACATTCATCGGCGTTCGGGGTTGTCGTTGAAGCGTTACTTTACAAGCCTTGATGTATTGATAAATCGGCAGCGCTTAAACATGCCGCCCGGCATCGACGGCACACTGTTTGAGGACACGTCAGCGGGCTTGGCCCCTGGCCAGGCAATGTGAATTGACGAACGTTGCAGTGTGCTGCAAAGACTGACGTATCTCTGGCTTGGCTATTCCATGCCTGTTGGCAAATTGCTCGACCGCTGTTGTATCGAAACGCGTGGTCTGAATAAAGTCCAAGGCTTCGGGCTGGGTATTCAACCTCCGCGCGACGGGAGGAATACGCAGCAGTAATTTCAGTAATCGCAGTGAAATAAAGTAGTTGGGAGACTTTATGCCCAAAGGGTGTGCCAACTGCTTCAAGAGTTCCCGCAAATCAGGCGTTTGGTCATCAAGCGCGAGTAGTTCCTGACCCGCCATGGCAGGATCAAAAGCACACGCCGCCACCAGCTCAACCAGGTAATCCACGGTGACCAGTGGCAGCCAGTGCCTGGCGGTCCCCGGCACTGCCGTCAGTTTTCCCTGCACAAGGTTGCGTATCAGCTCCACTAGCGGCTGACCGTCAACGATATGCCCCGTGCGGCTGTGACCACAGACCGTCGCGGGGTGGACAACCGTCATCTCCCCTCCCTTGGCGGCCATGACATCTAAGGTCGCAAAATGCGCTTCCAGCTTGCTCGCCTCGTAACCACCGACTTGCCGGTAGACGGCAGGCCAATTCGTGCGCTGCGGATAACGTGGATCAATACCGATGCGTTGCAGATGTTCATGGTTTTGCAGCATGTAGCCGCCGATCATCACTAACCGGCTTTTTTGCTCAGCCGCCAGAAGCGCAACGCGCTTTGCCCCTTCTACGTTCACCGCACGAGAGTGCTCGATTGAAAGCCCCCACGCGAAGTGGGCGCCCAGATGGAACACGACGCTGGCGTGCCTTAGCACTTCGCGATCAGCAAGACTCAGCCCGAGAGTATCCCGTTGCAGATCACCCGCTACGGCAAATACCCGGCTTGCACACCCGCCCAACGTGTCGATTTGCTCGCGCAGTTCAGCCAGTCGCTCCGGGCGACGCATCAACACCCGAATGGTGTGGCCTTGTGCACTCAGATACGCCACTAAATGCTGACCGATAAAACCGGTCCCCCCCGTGACAAAGCACTCCACGCCCATTTCCCAGTTCCTTGTTTGAGGTAAGGAGCCGAGCGTAAACTGTCGACCCAACTCTAGGGTCAAGCGGTGTTTTCATGAAAATCGGCGAACTCGAAGCCCGCAGCGGTGCCAGCCGCCATACGCTACGTTACTACGAGCAAATCGGCCTGATCTCACCGCAGCGGCGGACCAACAACTACCGCGATTACACAACGCAAACGCTGCACGACCTGGACTTTATCAAGCGCGCGCAAAGCATGGGATTTTCCCTGGGGGAAATAGGCGAGATTCTGGATGCGCAGCGCAATAAGCTGATCGATTGTGCTGACGGCGCCAAGCTCATTGAAAAAAAGATGGCAGAAGTCCAACTGAAAATCGCCAACCTCCAAAGTATTTATCGGTATCTGGATGAAGAGCGGGCAAACCTCGAAGCTAGTGCTGCGAAACAGCTTGAGTTGGAGCGGTTGAATAATTCAGCCGGGCAACAGGGGTTGGGGGGGTGAGGTGGCGTCCATCTAGGCGGCACCCACTCGATAATCTGTGGCCGTTTGGCGGTGGCCGTTAGCTGCCTGTCGAGAAGGGCCGCTTTCGGCCAGAAGCAGCCCCTCCACCTAAGCCCTTTCCGACAAAAGCTTACCTTAGGAACTCACCAGCCCAAGCGGATGGGACCATAACGCCTTCAGAGCAACCGAGATTAAGGTGCGCTGACCTTTTCATAACGTGAAAGTAATAGTAGCATAGTGCCATGTATGGTTATTTATTCACGTATTCTAAGAACCGAAAACTAAGGAATGGTCAGAATGTACATATCGGTTGAGCAGTCTTTGGAGTTGGATCGAGCGGTCAAGAGTAGCGAAGTAGCCTTGAGAAGCTATATATCGGATGTGATTTCCGATGCATATAAGGATGAGAGCACCTTTAAGTCAGCACTAAAATCGACTTCTATTTCAGACAAGTTAATTTACTCGAAAAGATTCTCAGCAAAACTTGTAAAATTCTCTGCCGATTCTAAAAATATATATAATTTGATATCGCGATCTAAAGCTTCGCTCATGCATCGCAAGTTTGACAACGATGTGCCGTATGTTTCGGATCTGATTGATTTGTTGCTGATATTCTTCAATGCGCATTTTTCCGACACAAGCATCCTGAAAAACTTTAGCTCTGTGGAGGAATTTCATTATTGCTGCACTCTTTACCATAAAGTAAGAAATAACTTATCGCATCCAGCATCTAAACCAACTACGTTTCTGGATGCGAATAAAGTTATCTATTTTATAGAAAACGTTACTGCATCACTTGATGATAAATATTTCTGGTACTACACAAAAGAGAAAATATCTAGTGATGTAGTACAGTACAAGCAAATGCACCTGACCGGTAATGTTAAGTTCCATAATCTTAACGCAGCAGCTTCCACACATAAAAGTTTGTTATGCCGTGATTTTGAAATACAGGCTCTTTACAACTGTCTTCTGGGGGACGAGGTTCGTCAGCGGCTCGCTGGCTCTGTAGTTTTGTATGGGTACGGGGGGGTGGGGAAAACGGCGATAACTACTGAATTCTTATATAGATTACTGAGAGATAAAGCTGACGGAAAATACCCAGAGTTAGAATATTTGTTGTTTTACTCGAGTAAAGATGAATATCTTCGAGAGAACCAAACCACCGGCGAGCTTTACATCGACTCTGCGAAACCAGAATTTTCAAACCTGCTAGAGCTAAAGAAACTTATCTGTGCGTCATTAAAGTTAAATAATGTAACTGATATATCCAGCTTTTCAGGCCGCGGCATTATCGTAATAGATAATATAGAGAATATAGAGCCGGAAGAAAAGTCAAAAATAATTGAGTTTATCAGGTCTCTTCCTAGAAGCGTTCACTTTATCGTCACATCAAGAAATGAAGAGGCGTGCGAAGAAAAAATACATGTTGAGGAGTTTAAAAACAACGAAATTGGAGTGAAGTTTTTAGAACAGATTATTGAGTCTGAAGGATTTAACGTCGCACTTAATCGGCCTAGTATTAACACAATACTTAAAGTATCTAAAGGTAATGCGCTAATTATTGTCCAGGTTCTTAATATATTAGATCGTGGGGTATCAACCTTCGATGAAATTACATGTTCACTTGAGAGTTTACGATCAAAAAACTCTGAAATGATTGCAAGTTTTATGTATAAAAACACTTTTGATACCGCGTTGAAATACCTTAAGGAAAGTGGGCGTCCGGTAAATGACGTTATGCAAATCATTTCTTTATATGATGAGAGGATTGAGTTGTATTCAATTAGCAAACTTTCTAAGGTTGATATTTCAGATGCGGAGAACTTATGTAACTATCTACTTGAAAGATTAATACTTACAAAATCTGGAGAATACTACGAGCTTAATGAGTTTGCAAAGAGGTTTGTGTTTATTAAGCTTCTGCCTGATCGGTTTGAACTGAGTAAAATCAAGGATAAGATCAAGAATCATAAGGAGAGAATGAAGGCAAAGCTTGCAGAACTTGACTCTACCTTGGAAAACAACTCCGATCTTCATAAAAACGTAAACGAATGGCAGCCTAGAAATTACATTGATAAAATTGTCATTGCAGAACTATTTTCTTTATATGGCGAAGCTATAAAGTGCGTGAGCAATAGAGACAAAATAGCTTTTGATAAATACGTAAAAGAGCTCAACGACCATTCCTTTATCACAAGCCATCCATATGTGCCTGTCCAACGCGCTCGTTTGCTAAAGCAAGGGGAAAGAGTTTTTTATCCAGGTGACAGAAAAATTTTATCTGAAATTGAGCATGCATATGAACAAGCAATCGAGTCAGTTGAGTACGATTATCGTTATTTAATAGGGACAGTAGCTCATGCATCATTGTTTATGCTGTTTGGAGTATTTCTTTGTCAGCAACTTAATCAACATGGGCGTGCGATTAGATTTCTTGAGCAGGCAAAAAAGACGATTGCTCTTTCAGATAGCAAAGGATGGTTCATAACACGGAACTACCTATCTGCAGCATATGAGAAAAAATTCAAAGAAACGAAAGATCAGGCCTACAGGGATCAACTAAAGAAAGTTGTTAAAGAAGTTATAAAAGCAAGCGAAAGCTCGACAAGTTTAAATTTTGATATTGGCCGTTACAAGAGAAGGTTTTCAAAGTGGGCCGAATGATAGTGAAATAAACTTTAAACTTTTGAGTATGTCAAGGTTGTCTCGGGCTTTTGATGAGCGGGCAAAGGTACTAACACTAGTAGTCCTTCTGTTCGAAGGAAATCGATGCAAGGGGGGATGAGGGAGTAGAATTTTACCTATGCAACTTAATAAACTAACAAGAATATAGTCTGCAGACTACAATAGTCGATTTGGCGAAAAAGCTCTCCTTGATAAATCGCGACTATTGGCCGATAGGAACCTGTCACGAAAGGCGGCATTCGAGCAGAAGCTGCCTTTCATCTGGCCACAGAAAGACGCTTAATTTATCCTGCTGGAAGAGAACATTGAAAAGGAATTCAAATGAAAACTGATTGGCAACAATTCGAGAAATGAAGAGTACTGTCATCGATAGCTGTGAGCAGATCGAAACGGCAGGGTTTAATGAAGAACATCGCTCCGCGACCTTAGAAATCAAAGGCGTTGATTACTCCGTTCAGGACTTTTTAATCAGTGCTTGGACGCTCCCGGAAAACATTCGATACCAGATTATTCGTGAGCGTCATGAGGCAGGAAATAACCTTCCTTACGTTCCCGAAGCAGCACGTACTCTTGTCTCAATGGCGCAGGCTTGCACGGAATTGGTCGGAGCAGCGGATACAGCACCAGCCCAAAAAGCTATTGCGGGCATGAATCATTGGTACAAGGCCTACGCTGTACCGCATATGACTACAGCCATCAAGTTAGCAAAAAAAGAATCTGACGCTTAGATTCACCGGCGAATACCGATGTTTCATCTAGGCAACGAAAGTCTTGAATGGGGCAGAAGTGGTTGCTGGTGGGGACCGTTTTTGGCCGATGTCTACCTGTCCTCAAGGGCTTTAAACCACCCGAATGCATCCGGCTAAAAGAAAACGCGTGGATCAGCTTCTGATCCAAAGCATCGTCTGCACCGTAATATGCGGATGGCTTTCTAACGGCTCCCATTCATCCATGAAGGTAAAGCCCTGCTTGAGATAGAAGTTCGACGCTCTGGCATTGTCGGGTGAAACATCAAGAAAAACGCGATCAAATCCCTGCGAGGTAGCGCGAGCTTTCACGGTCTCTACCAGTTGAGTTGCCACGCCAGAGCCCCGTGCAGCAGGTTCAACCCACATCCCGATCAAGTTAAAGCGCTGCGCGCTACTGACTGCGGCACCAATCATTCCCACAGGCCTGTCTTGCTCGAATGCCAGCCAAAAGGCTGTGCCAGTGGATGATGCTCTCACTTGCCACTGTTCGTCAGTGTAAGCAGCGGCAGTGTGATAACTGACACCAAATGCCGTCGGCGTGTCCAAAAGCGCGGCAAGTCGGACTTGCCTCAATAGCTTCCAGTCTTCTGTTTCTGTCGATCGAATATCCATGATATTCCTTGAGGTATTAGCTTCACCTCAACGTGTCACAAGTATGTCTAGGGAGCAACCAAGCCATGCGTTACGTACGTTCGTTTTGGCCAATAGCAGCCTGTCACAAAAGGCTGCTTCCGGCCAATACTGGACGTTCAATCTGGGTGTGCGGTCGGTTCAAAGTTGATCCCCTTCAGCGTAAAAATAGTCACAGTCCACAGACGGAAAACGGTCATGTCATCTAGCCTGTACGATGGCCGTTTGCTTCATGACGTAGACAAATACGACTCCATCAAGGTGGTTTGCGAGTTTAGCGAGATCAGTTAGATGCGGTGTATATCCTTCTAAATCAAGGATTTTTTCAAGCGCGACGGTTTCACTGTTTCCGCTAACCCCAAGACCACCTACTAAATCCAAATTTTTTTGCTTGAAAACTCTTAATCCTTACAGTAGTTGCAGGTTGTCATTTTTGACCTTTGCTGATTGAGCAGACAACTCTGCAAATCCATAATTATTCATATTATTCTACAATCAAGTGTTTTTTCAGTTTTTCTAAAACGTAAATTGCCACTGCACCTGCAAGATTATTTGAAAGACGAGCCTCATCAGCATTCGCAGTCTTGTCACCTCCATGAGCAGTTCCCAAATGCGTTCTTAATGCACCTGTGCTTTGGGAAATCCCCTTAACGCCACCGAAGAAAGCACGAACATCTGCTGTGTGGTCTTCACCATTAGGAACTTTCAGTGCTGGTAAATCGCTAACCACAGCATTTATCAACTCAGTGATAGTCTTTGTTTTACCGATAGTAATCTTTCTTTTTTCAAGATAATGGCGACAAACTGACTCAAGGAATTGATTTGTGCGTGTAAGAGAATCACTCGCGTCAGAATCAATCGTTAGACGAGCTTTAATCCATTGCTTTTCAAAATAATCACCATCCATTAATTCAACAAGTTTTTCATGGATGCTTTCACTTTGCACGTCGGAAAATTCAGACAAAAGCTTTGCTGAGCTTTTTGCTTCTCCAAGCATTTCGTTGGCCTTTTCCTCAACAGCACTCCATATTGAGTTAATTGATTCTGGAGAAGCCAGCTTTATTATTTTTTCGTCATCCTTGATCTCGCTGATATGACGGGATGTCATCATTCCTTGGTATGGGGTTCCATAGTTTTGGGCGTCCTCTATTATTGAAGAAGTCAGCACTCTTAAGTTTGTTCCATCAAAATTCAACATACCGTACTCCCAGTCATCCTCATCGATCTGACCGAAAGTAACTCGCTTACCAGTTGCGTAAAGACTTAAGCCATTCAAGCCCTCACGCAATTCTCCCTCTACAACTTCAAGCCCTGCGCGTACCTCACTTCGAGTCTCCAGCACCTGCTTAGTCAAACGGGAAAGCGCTTCTTTTCTGCTAGTCATAAGGCACCAAATCAACGAGGCCACAAGGTCGTGTTGTGCAGGACAATACCCCACAATTCAAAGTCTTCCCACTCTCCCATCTCAACGCTTACGTGAGGGGGGTTGTGAGCCAAGAAAATGGTGGTGCTGGCCTCAGGAGTGTCACCAATCCGACGTCATTGGCATGAGTAGCGTTCAGCCACCGTGATTTGATAGGGTGCCTCGGTACCGGCTAAAGTCGGCCTTTAACGAAACGTTAGCCACTGCACTCGAGACTTCGCCGATGACCAAGGAAAGCCCTCTGAGAAAAATAATTGCCAGCCTTCAGAATAAGATTTCTGTGGGTGGCTTGGACAAGGCCGCAATTGAGGAAGCAACGAAAGAACTAGCTAAACTTGGGTATCAATACGACGATGATCGTTTCCCTCCGCTCGTAGGCACGGAAAATTTCTCGAACAATAGTTCGGATTCTCCACAACACCTTGCAGAGGCTCTTTTGTGGAAGCTAGGGAAATGGAAGGCATATAAGAAGTTCTGTGAGAACTATGCCGCAGAGCACCCAGCGCCAACCAAGACCGACGTGGTGTTCTATGCCTTTGCAATGCATCTGAAAGATAAGAATAATCCGATTTATGACCAGCACTCAGTCAGGTCGCTTTGGGCTATATTCGGAAAATTAACTGCCGACGAAAGGCAGAAGTGTAAGTCGCTACTTTTCGATACGAAAAAAAAGTGGAAGCAGTCTGGCTCAGGGAAGAGTGCAATTGATTGCTACTCAATTTTCGTCAAATACGTTAATGACCTAGTTTCGGCTAGCGGTGGAGCAAGCAAGTCTGAACTTGACCGCTTACTCATGCCTCTAGGTCAGGCAATCAAGGAATCTACGCAAACATATATTGAGTTTCACGCCCTTTGTGGTTGGTCTAGCAGTGGCTAACAATTCGCTGCAGGCGCGACGGCCCTTAAGGTCTGAGGCCTGTGCAGACGCTAGTGTCCGCTTTTGGCCGTTAGCTGCCTTTCGTTACAGGTAGCTAACGGCCAGAAGCGGACTTTCACGACAGCCATTTAAGACGTG
Organism: Pseudomonas sp. PS01297; assembly: GCF_029959305.1. Taxonomy (NCBI): domain Bacteria; kingdom Pseudomonadati; phylum Pseudomonadota; class Gammaproteobacteria; order Pseudomonadales; family Pseudomonadaceae; genus Pseudomonas; species Pseudomonas sp. PS01297. The sequence continues at coordinate 22,365 of NZ_JASCPQ010000042.1, read as the reverse complement.
CGGACGCCCCATCCATCTTTTGATAGAGCACGCAAAAATGTTGGGGTTACTTCAACATCACAAGCCCCCGAAAATATCAGCCTACGCCTGCGCTTATATCCGGTGATGTTCCAGCAAGAAGTCCACGAACAATCGCACCCGCGCCGGCATGGCCGCCCCGCCGACGAACACCGCATGAATCGGTTCGCGGTCCCCGGGGTTCCATGCTTCCAGCAGCGCAATCAGGTCGCCGCGCTGCAGGTCCTCGCTCACGCTGAACTCACCGATACGTGCAATGCCGGCACCGACGCGCGCGAGTTGTGCCAGCGCTTCACCACTGCTGCATTCGATGTTGCCGCTGACCTTTAGGGAGAACTCTTCTCCATCGCGGATGAACGGCCAGTTGGGTTCAGCACGCCGGAAGTTGAAGCGCAAGCAGTTGTGCTGCAACAGGTCTTCCGGTGCCTGGGGGATGCCGTGGCGCTGCAGGTACTCGGGCGATGCCACCACGACCTGGCCGGTGTCGCCGATCCTGCGCGCGGTCAGCGGGCTGTCGGGCAGATGGCCAAAACGGATCGCGACGTCGGCCTGCCCGCCGAGAATGTCGACCACTTCGTCGCCCAAGGTGAGGTCGACGACGATGTTGGGGTAACGGGCGCTGAATGCGGCAACCAAGGGAACGATGGCCAGCCGCCCATGGCCAAGGGCGGCACTGACCCGCAATCGACCCCTGGGTACGCCCTGGTCGGCGATGGCTTCTTCGACTTCGTCCATGTCGGCCAGGATACGCCGGGCGCCGCGCAGGAACGCTTCGCCCTCGGCCGTAAAGGTGATCGCTCGAGTGGTGCGCAGCAGCAGACGGGTGCCAAGGCGTTGCTCAGTACGCGCGATGATCCGACTGACTGCCGAGGGTGTCAGGCCCAGTGCTCGCGCGGCGGCCGAGAGGCTGCCTTCCTGCGCCACGGTGGTGAACACGCTCATTTCACCTGACCTGCCGTTGAAGTCCACTTGTGCCTCCCGCGCAAAGGTGATTGCCAAAAATGCTATCTACCGCTTGAAAAGACGGGATCGTAGCATTAGCGGCATAGATAAGGAGCCTTTCATGCGTATCAATCCACCCCTAGTAGCGCTCGCCATCGGTGCCTTTGGCATCGGCGTAACAGAATTCGCCCCCATGGGCATGTTGCCGGGTATCGCTGCGGACCTAGGCGTTTCCATTCCCGCCGCCGGTTTGCTGGTCAGTGCGTATGCGCTGGGCGTATTGCTCGGCGCACCGTTGATGACCCTGACCACCGGCAAAATTCCTCGGCGCTATCTGCTGATCGGGCTCATGGCGATTTTCACCCTGGGCAATCTGATGTCAGCCCTGGCCACCGATTACTACAGCCTCATGATCGCCAGGGTGGTGACCTCACTCAACCATGGTGCATTTTTTGGCGTTGGCTCCATCGTCGCCGCCAGCGTGGTCGCCCCGGAAAAACGTGCCGGGGCGGTTGCGGCGATGTTCATGGGCCTGACCCTGGCGACCATCGGCGGTGTGCCGCTGGCCACCTGGTTTGGTGAGCTGTTCGGTTGGCGCACCGCGTTCTGGGGCATCACGGGTCTCGGCTTGTTGACCATGGCCGCGCTGTGGTTCGCCCTGCCTAACCTGAAGGCGCCGCAAAGCGCCGGTGTCATGGCCGAAATTCGAGTACTGGGGCGCGGTCCGGTGCTGAGCGCGCTGGCCCTGACCGTCGTCGGATCGAGCGCAATGTTTACCGTCTTCACTTACATCGCGCCGATCCTCAGCAGCGAGACCCAGGGTTCCACCGCCTACATCACCGCCATGCTGGTACTGTTTGGTGTGGGGTTGACGCTGGGCAATATGTGGGGCGGCAAGGCCGCCGACCGCTCAATAGATCGCACTTTGATCGTGTCGCTAAGCGTGCTGATTCTCGTCTTGCTGGCGTTCACCCTGCTGATGCGCTGGGAGGTGCCGGCTGCACTGACCATCCTGATATGGGGCATCGCCAGCTTCGCCCTGGTGCCGCCGCTACAGATGCGCGTCATGGAAGCAGCCAAGGACGCGCCCAACCTTGCCTCTGCGGTGAACATTGGCGCCTTCAACTTTGGCAACGCGATTGGCGCAGCGCTGGGCGGAGCGGTGATCAACGCGGGTTGGGGTTATCCGGCGATTTCCTTGGCCGGGGCAGCGATGGCGGGTTTGGGGTTGTTGATGGTCTTGGGTTCGGTGTGGCGTTCCAGGATGGTTGAGGCGGCGGTGGTGTGAGGGGGATGAGGGGCGGCAATCAGCCAGATGTGGACCACCAGAAGTCCGTCCCCTCTATCCAGTTATGCGCAATGCATTGGCAACCAGCGTAAAGGCGGGTGATGGCTGTCTACGGCTGGGGTAATACAAATAGTAGCCAGAGAACGGTGGGCACCAATCTTCCAGCACCCGCTCCAGCTTCCCTTCGCGCAGGTGCGGCTCAAACTCCTCTTCTGGCAGGTACGCAATGCCAAGCCCGGCCAAGGCCGCCTCCACGATATGGTTCGACGTGTTGAAAATGAGCTGGCCGTCTACACGAACGTTTACTTGCTTGCCTCGCTGCTCAAAGTCCCACACATAGAGCCCGCCAGATGTCGGCATGCGCTGGTTGATACAGCTATGGTTCATCAGGTCACGCGGTTTTTCGGGAATGCCACGGCTGGCAAAGTACCCTGGCACGGCGACAGCAGCCATCCGCAATGGCGGGCCTATCGGGACTGCAATCATGTCTTTGTCGATGGTGTCACCCAGGCGCACGCCTGCATCAAAACGATCCGCCACAATGTCCCTGAATCCGTAACTCACGTCGAACTCAACGTTGATATCCGGATATTCGTGGAGCAGCGCAGTGAGCTTGGGTAGCAGCGTGGTGCGCAGAACATGATCGCCGCAGGTGATACGGACGGTGCCCGCAGGCTTGTCGCGCATTTGCGTGAGGTTATCCAGCTCTGCCTCGATTTCATCGAAGCGATTACCGATCGCTTGCAGCAGTCGTTCGCCCGCGACAGTCGGCGAGACGCTGCGGGTAGTGCGCGTCAGTAACCTGATTTGCAGACGTGCTTCCAAACCACTGATGGCTTGGCTCAGTGCCGACTGGGTAACGCCCAGCACCCCGGCGGCACGGGTGAAGCTGCCTTCGCGCGCCACTGTCACGAATGAAAGCAGATCGTTGAGATTTCCTCTGACCATGGTATGGAGAACCTTTTACAGCTATTAATTAGCTGACCTTATAGCCTTGTTAAGTATTCATTAGCTAGTCGCGTGAGTATTCGTTCGTCACCATTACCGGTATGAATACGATTAACCGCAAGGCCCCGATGGCCACCGTTTCAACCAGCAACGAGGCTCCTGCCTACTGGAGCGGTGTCTTTGCAATGACGCTGTGTGTTTTCGCCCTGATTGCTTCTGAGTTCATGCCTGTCAGCCTGCTGACGCCGATGGCCGTTGATCTTCAGGTTAGCGAAGGAATGGCCGGGCAAGGCATTGCGATTTCCGGAGCATTTGCCGTGCCGACCAGCCTGTCGATCTCGTGGCTTGCCAGAACCCTCGATCGCAAGCTGCTGCTGTTGGCATTGGCCGGGTTGATGGCTATCTCGGGCTTGATCGTCGGGCTGGCACCCGACTATCAAACTTACATGGTCGGCCGTGCGCTCATCGGTGTGGTCATTGGCGGTTTCTGGGCGATGTCCGCGGCGACGGCCATGCGCTTGGTACCCGCCCCGCAAGTGCCGAAAGCGTTGGCCATCTTCAATGGCGGTAACGCGCTGGCTACCGTAGTTGCCGCACCGCTGGGCAGTTATCTGGGCTCCATTATTGGCTGGCGCGGGGCTTTTTTCTGTGTGGTGCCCGTCGCATTGATTGCTCTCGTCTGGATGCTCATCAGCCTGCCGCCCATGCCGGTGGAACCGCGCAAACCAGACTCCGGAAATGTGTTCAAACTGTTCAAAAATCGATCAGTAGCGCTGGGCATGGTCGGTTGCGGGGCGTTCTTCATGGGGCAGTTTGCGCTATTTACCTACCTGCGGCCCTTCCTTGAAACGGTAACGCGCGTCGATGTGTACACGTTGTCGTTGATCTTGCTGGTGATCGGTGCGGCAGGCTTTATCGGGACCCTGATTATCGGCCGATTTCTGACGCGCAGCCTGTTTCACACATTAATAGTCATTCCGGTCTTGATGGCCTTGATCGCTCTGGCACTGATCCCTTTTAGCCACTCGATCATCGTGGTTGCTGCACTGCTGGGCTTATGGGGGCTGTTGGCGACTGCGGCCCCAGTGGGCTGGTGGAGTTGGATCGCACAGGCCATGCCGAATAATGCCGAGGCTGGCGGCGGCCTGATGGTGGCCGTGATTCAACTGTCCATTGCTCTGGGCTCAACCGTGGGTGGAATGCTGTTCGATAGTCACGGCTATCAGAGCACGTTTGTCGCTAGTGCAATCGTGCTGCTGCTGGGTGCAGCGGTAACCGTACTAACGTCACACGCGCCCCCCTCTCGAACTGCTTGAACCCCGCAACGATCCAGGAGACAGGTTATGACCGGGAGCATTCACTGCGCCGCACATGCCGAGCAGCGCGAAGGCAGGAGCAAGCGGCCATTTCGTTGGCCTGGCGTGCTGTATTCAACACTCGTGCTGGGCAGTTACAACCTAACCAATGATGCCGCGTCGGCGTCTTCGATCACGGAGAAATCTCGCATGTGGATGACAGTCGGCGAACAACGCTTCGCCATCACCTTGGCCGACAACGCAGCCGCTCGTACGTTTGCCACGCTCCTGCCACTGACGCTGGAGATGAGCGATCTCAACAGCAATGAAAAATACGCCAGCCTTCCTGGAGCCTTGCCCTCCAATGCGATCAAGCCGGGAACGATCCACGCAGGTGATCTGATGCTGTATGGCAATGACACCCTGGTTATTTTCTATTCGACCTTTGAATCGACATACGCATACACACGCCTTGGGCATGTGGACGAAAACGGGAACCTTGCACAAGTGCTGGGCCGACATGCCGTGAGAGTGACCATCTCTCAAAACTGACTACCCTGCATCGATAAGGCTACCAATGAAAAAACTCATTGTTTTACTAACGCTTCTTGTCAGTTCACTCTCAGCAATAGGAGCCGATATGTCCAACGACGCGGATAATTTCTATACCAGCGACAAAGTGACAGTACAGAAGGTGACCTTCAAAAATCAGTACCAAATGAACGTGTCAGGTAATCTTTTTATCCCCAAAAACCTCGACGCCAACACCAAAAGTCCTGCGATTGTTGTTGGTCACCCGATGGGCGCGGTCAAGGAACAAAGCGCTAATCTGTATGCCACGAAACTGGCAGAAAAGGGCTTTGTGACACTGTCTCTGGATCTGTCATTCTGGGGCGAAAGCGAGGGGCTGCCACGCAATGCAGTTTCGCCGGATATTTATGCCGAAGACTTCAGTGCTGCGGTGGATTTTCTTGGCACCCGGCCTTTTATCGATAAAGAGCGGATAGGCGCACTCGGCATCTGCGGGAGCGGCAGCTTTGTTATCAGCGCGGCCAAGATCGACCCACGCATGAAAGCCATCGCAACGGTCAGCATGTATGACATGGGCGCCGCCAATCGTAATGGCTTGAAGCATGGGCAGACGCTTGAGCAACGCAAAGAGACCATCGCGCATGCCGCACAGCAGCGGTATGTAGAGTTCACGGGTGGTGAAACACTCTACACCAGCGGCACAGTGCACCAACTGGACGAAAATACGCACCCGATCCAGCGAGAATTCTATGATTTCTATCGCACGCCACGGGGCGAATACACGCCAGCCAGTTCGTCCAAAGAGCTGACCACGCACCCGACGCTTACTAGCAATATCAAGTTCATGAACTTCTACCCTTTCAATGACATTGAGACGATTTCACCTCGTCCGATGCTGTTCATTACCGGAGCCAACGCGCACTCAAGAGAGTTCAGCGAAGAAGCTTACAAGCTTGCTGGCCAGCCCAAGGAGCTCGTTATCATTCCTGGCGCAGGCCATGTTGACCTTTATGATCGTGTCGACCTCATTCCTTTTGACAAGCTGGCGAGCTTTTTCCAAAGTAATTTGAAGTGATGATACTGAGATCGAATTAAGCGTCTGGGCTTAAACGGTGTTTGTTTAAAGTCCGCTTCTGGCCGACAGCAGCCCTTTGTGACTGGTTGTTATCGGCCAGAAGCAGACGCTCCCTCTCAGCCGTTCATCTCAGAGATCCGCCAGACGGTACAGTGCTTGGGCATGGGATGCCGTGAACCCGGCACGCTCCAGATTTCGGCGGCTTTGGGAGCTGGCCAGCGCGGTCGCAGCCACCCATTGACCGCCATGTTTCTTTGCTTGCTCTATTCGGTGAGAAATCAGCGCTGCGTGGTAGCCGTAGCCCCGAGCATCTTTTCGAGTTGCCGCCGTTCCAAGGTAAGCAACACCATTGCTGGCCAAGTACATCGAAGCCCCTGCTACCACCACTCCCTGCGCTTTCAAGACATAGATTTTCAGACGTCCATCAGGCCTCTGCCCTGCAAAGGAAGCCTGATTCAGCAGCCGATGCTCCGGCTTGGTATGAAAGCCAGCCGCGTGCACTTCTGCGAATAGAGCCAGAGTCTTCGGCGTGACCTCTTCAATTTCGAATGAGTGATAACTCAAAATCACGTTTTCAATAGCACACGCTAATTGCAGGTGAGTCCAGCCCCTCAAACGCTCAAGCCGTTCCTCGCCCAAAATGGCGTATTGCTCCAGCGACGAAGATTTTCCGAAAAGAGGGGTGACAGCCGATCGCTCCGCTGACTCATTGAGCAATTTCAACACTGCCAGAGGGGCGCTGGAGATGTCACCGTAGATGCGGTTGAACATCGGGCTAGGCGATGCTTTTACTTGAAAGCACGGATAGTCTTCGTTGAAAAAAACACGTGCACCATATGGATTGCCGCTGACATCTGCCAGATTCTCAACGCGCGAACGTAAATACTCGCATTCTGCGGCCTCAATCTTATGAGCCAATTCCACATCCATGTTCGTCGCCCTTTTTCAGGATTTTCTGGAGGGGTAAAACGCATCGAGCAATACGCTTGTATCCGGCACGCACAGTGGCGGTTTCAGCTTAACTGCCCGCTTTGGGTTATTAGTAGTTATTCGCGAGCCACAAGCAACATCCATCACTTTTACGAAGCGCGTGGGCAAAATCCGACCTTGGGGATCAGAGAAGTGGGGGCTTGAGAGAAACCCATTCGAGGGTCTATCAGGAAATATAGCTAACCAACTGAATGTGGTGGTGTCCCAGGCGGGGTTCGAACCTGCAACCTTCCCCTTAGGAGGGGGATGCTCTATCCAATTGAGCTACTGAGACAAACGTTTGCGCCACACGCTGATGGCGTGACGCAGAGGACGGCGTGCATGTTAACGGGCATGCCTTTGTTTGTCATGTCGTCCGTTGGCTTTTTGCGTGTGGGGGGGTGCGCTACAGGGTGGTGGGTGGGTGGTTGGGTCTCGCAGCCTCGCTGCGCGAGCCAGCGACTACGAGGTGGTTGGGTTGGCGGGATTTTTGCGGGGAATCAAAAGATCGCGAGGCAAGCTCGCTCCTACCGTTTGATTGGGGATGGTGGCGGGGGTTGGCGCAAAATAAGGCTTTTCGTACGACGCTTCGCTTTCCATCTGGTGAAACTTCCGAGAAAATCCCATTCGCTTGCGCCTGTTCAGTCCGGGGAATAGTCTCGGCCCATCGCTGTCTTTCAGCGGTCGGGTTTAGTAGCCCTACGATGTGAATTTGGCGCAAGGCGCCACCTCAGCGAGGCGCTTTTTTACGGCCTGCGTTTTATGGTGGCCGTGCGCAGGGCGCCTTCGAGCGCGCCGGTTTTGCCAAGTTCACCGGTCTACTAACCTGCGCACGGCTGCCACCTCTCGTTTAGTAGCGATATGTGACAGCTCCTTTAATGAAATTGGAGTTGTGCCATGAAGAAGATTGTTCCCGATCCACCTACCCTCCCCTTGCACGAGGCTGCTCAGTGCAGTGATGTGTCGTTGGACCGTGCCGCCGCTGAGCGTGCACTGGATTTTTATTTGCTCGACCCTAAGCCTCCACGACACGTGGATCAGGCCACGTATGTCATCCCCGACAGTGTCAATTTAGAAGCGGCTTTGGCCCAGGCGTCAGACTTGTTGCGCTGCGCGGGCGCTTCGGCGAGTGAGGCGGGGAATGGTTTGAGCGGCCATGCACGCAGTTTGGTGTTGTCGAGCATGCACTTGGTGGAGCTGGCCAAGGCGTATGTCGATAAGTCGCTGGATGGTTTGACGACGCACTAGAGCAGTACGTGCCTGGGTGCAAGCAGGCACGGTTTTCAAGATTAAGAGCTCGCGAGGCAAGCTCGCTCCTACAGTTAAAAATCGTATACAGGTTGTCACATAACGGTGCACTCATTGGGTGCGACGCGGGGGGCGTGCATCAAAAAGTAACAGCCTTTTTGGGGCGCACACTTTTGGGCGTTTGTTGATTTTTCCTGCCTTACGCATTTCACGCTTTTTTATACTTTTTAAATTAATCTTATTTTTCAAACTGTTACAGAAATATTCGAAGTTTCTGAGTACACGAACGCTGCCGCGGCGCGGTTGGCTGGCATGAATATCGCTTTGAGCTAAACGACACTTGTATACAAATACGTACGAAATTAAGTACACGTTGTTTAGTAGCTTGCACCCTAACTGCAGGCATAACGCGGACTTCATCACCAGTGATTCCACCCTGTCATGACGCAGGTATGGGGTCAGGAGCTTGCCCAGAATGCGCACAAGACTCTCCAGCACTATCGCTCTGGATTTACCCTCTTCCGTTTCTACCCCGCAACCGCTGGCGGACAGTTCGTCTACCACGCTGGCGATTAGCCCACGCCTGCATAACAACGATCTGGCACCGACCAAAACTGAAGGTCGGCGCTGGGGGCGTTACAGCATTTTTGCGCTGTGGACCAATGATGTGCACAACATTGCCAATTACTCGTTCGCCATCGGTTTGTATGCACTGGGGCTGAATGGTTGGCAGATTCTGCTCTCACTGGGCATCGGCGCAGGGCTGGTGTTTATGTTCATGAACCTGTCCGGCTATATGGGCCAGCGCACCGGGGTGCCGTTTCCGGTGATCAGCCGTATCAGTTTCGGTGTGCATGGGGCGCAGATTCCCGCGTTGATTCGTGCAGTTATCGCGATTGCCTGGTTCGGGATTCAGACGTATTTGGCGTCGGTGGTACTGCGCGTGCTGCTGGTGGCGGTGCACCCCGGCTTTGCGGCGTATGACCATGACTCGATCCTGGGGCTGTCGAGCCTGGGTTGGGTGTGTTTTGTGGCGATCTGGCTGGTGCAACTGGCCATCCTGGCGTATGGCATGGAGATGGTGCGCCGTTATGAGGCGTTTGCCGGGCCGGTGATTTTGCTGACGGTGATCAGCCTGGCGGCGTGGATGTATTTTCAAGCCAACGGCACCATCGCCTGGTCTAACCGGGTGCCGCTGAGCACCGCCGAGGTGTGGCGCAATGTGTTTGCTGGCGGGGCGTTGTGGCTGGCGATTTATGGCACGTTGATTTTGAATTTCAGCGACTTTTCCCGCTCTTCGCCGTGCTGCAAAACCATCAAGGTCGGTAACTTCTGGGGCCTGCCGGTGAATATTCTGGTGTTCGCCGGGATCACCGTGCTGCTGTGCGGCGCGCAGTTTCAAATCAATGGGCAAATTATCGAAAGCCCGACGCAAATTATCGCGTCCATCCCGAATACGTTTTTCCTGGTGTTGGGCTGCCTGGCGTTTCTGATTGTGACGGTGGCGGTGAATATCATGGCCAACTTTGTCGCCCCGGCGTTTGTGCTGAGCAACCTGGCGCCCCGCCATTTGACGTTTCGCCGCGCCGGGATGATCAGCGCCACCATTGCGGTGCTGATTCTGCCGTGGAACCTCTACAACAGCCCGTTGGTGATTGTGTACTTTCTGTCGGGCCTGGGCGCCCTGCTCGGCCCGCTTTATGGGGTGATCATGGTCGATTACTGGCTGCTGCGAAAAGGCCAGATCGATGTGCCCGCGCTGTACAGCGAAGACCCACGTGGCGCTTATTTTTACTCACGCGGGGTCAATATGCGCGCCGTAGCGGCCTTTATTCCGGCGGCGCTGATCGCCATCGTGCTGGCGCTGGTACCGGGGTTTCATGAGGTGTCGCCGTTCTCCTGGTTGATTGGTGCGGGCATCGCGGCGCTGTTGTATCTGATTTTTGCCAAGCGCCAGGCGCATTACGCCAGCGTCAGCGGCGAGTCGATTGCGGTTGATAACGTCAGCCACTGAGTGTTGTGCGGCCCGCGGATGGCGGGCCGTGTTTTTACTTTTTTGTTGCAGGAGCTTGCATGCGAATTCTCGTGGTCAACGTCAATACGACTGACAGCATCACCCAGGCCATTGCGCGACAAGCGCAGGCGGCCGCGGCGCCCGGGACTGAGATTATCGGGCTGACCCCGGATTTTGGGGCTGATTCGGTTGAAGGCAATTTTGAGAGTTATCTGGCCGCCATTGCGGTGATGGACAAGGTCATGTCCTACGACCAGCCGTTTGATGCGGTGATTCAGGCCGGTTATGGCGAGCACGGGCGCGAAGGTTTGCAGGAGTTGCTCAACGTGCCGGTGGTGGACATTACCGATGCGGCGGCCAGCACGGCGATGTATGTGGGCCGCGCGTATTCGGTGGTGACCACGCTGGATCGCACGGTGCCGTTGATTGAAGATCGCCTGCGCCTGTCGGGGTTGTGGGATCGCTGTGCGTCGGTGCGGGCCAGCGGCCTGGCGGTGCTGGAGCTGGAGGAGTCCCCCGAGCGCGCACTGGAGGCCATTGTGCGCCAGGCCGAGCTGGCGGTGAGTGAGGACCGTGCTGAGGTGATTTGCCTGGGCTGCGGCGGTATGGCCGGGCTGGATGAGCAGATTCGTCAGCGCACCGGGGTGCCGGTGATTGACGGCGTGAGCGCGGCGGTGACGGTTGCTGAGTCGCTGGTGCGCCTTGGGTTGTCGACGTCCAAGGTGCGCACGTATGCGCAGCCGCGCCCCAAGGTGATTTCGGGGTGGGCGGCGAAGTTTATGCGGTAGTTTTAGGTTAGATTTTTAGAGCAAAAGCCCCTCACCCTAGCCCTCTCCCGCAGGAGAGGGAACTGATTGGGGGATGCTGAAGATAATTGGCCATTAACCCCTTGCGTTGAATCCAACGCCGCGAGAGCGTTTGCGTCAGGTTTTTAATCACTTCCCCGCCTGGTTTTCCAGCATCGTGCATTTTGCATTGCACCAAAAAGCCATCATTGCAATTTGCAATTGATCGGTCCTCACAAAACACATCAAACCATTGATTTATAAGGATTTTATAAACAAAAAGAGTTGGCATGATGCCTGCTCTATTCATGGCATCACCTAATTCTAAGAGATGACCGCCATGACCATGAACAGAACCCTTTTCTTGTTGAATGTTCTTGCCCTGGCGGTTTTGACTGGCTTTCACTTTTACGCCGACCCGGTTGCCGCCGAGCCCGGTATGGATGTGGCCGGCACGTACAGCAAACCTCATACGCCGATACCACAACGGGCCGTGATGATGGGTAACAGCCACGTTACCCCGCATTTGGCCACCGAGCGCTCAACCACCCCTGCCGCCTTCGAGAACACCCAGGGCGATCGCTGGGTTTTCTGAAAAAAGAGATGTCTAATCCATGTCCAAAATTGCTTTCGGCTTGTTGATGCTCGCCCTGCTGAGCCTAGCTCTGGGTCTGTTCTCTCAGGACGAGTTGGGGAATACGCCGTTGATTGCCGCCACCGTGTTTTTTGCTGGCTGGCTGGTGGCCCGCGCACTGGGGCGCCGCTTCAAGTTTGACCCTCAGTTGCGCTGAGGCGTCGCGATGGCGGCATCTATGAGCGCGAGCAAGCGCTGAACGCCAATCTGCAAGGCGGCCGAGTTATCCAGCAGGTGCACACGGTCAGCGACCAACGCTTCTACAGACTCCAAAAAGAGTTCATTGCGCGCCAAGCGGGCGTTTATTTCTGCCGGGGTTTCTCGGCCACGGGCTAGCAAGCGCTGACGCAAGACGTCGGTATCAACCCGCAACATAATCGCCAGCAAGTTCGGGTAGCGTTCGCGGGCCTGTTTGAGGTGCCCTCTCGATCCGTTGACCAGCACGTGGCGCCCGGCCGACAGCCAGTGATCCAGCTGCACGGGTATGCCGTATTCCAGACCATTGGCTTGCCAGTCCAGAGCAAAGGCGCCGCTGGCCTTGAGTGCCTGGAACGCTTCGCGGCTAACGCCAATCGCCTCTTCACCTGCCGACTCTGCCGAACGGGTGATCACCCGCTGGATCACTTCACACCCGCGCGCCGCCAAATCAGGGCGTGCAGCTTCGATCAGGCTGTCTTTGCCTGAGCCTGAAGGCCCCATCAAATAGATCAATTTACCTGGCACTCGGTGGATCTCCGGGACGCGGCTGCGTAAGGCTGGGTTCACCCGCACAGGGTGAGGAGGCAACAAGATGGGGGCTGCTAAGAAGCATTCAAGTCAGTCAATGATGGCCTTTACACATAATGGTTCCTTTTAGAAAAGCCGATAGCCTGTAAACTACGTAGGACAACGCACATTTTTGACAATAGGTGCTGGCTTATAGCCTTTATCCCGTTCAATATTTGTCACAGAATTGACGCCAGGGAAGTGGCAGATATGAGGCATGATGCGCGCCTCTTTGCAATTCAGGTTGAACATTTGGCCACAAGCCTGGTCTGAAACCATAGCTTGCGGCCAATTTCCGAGAACCGCTCCCCTGAACTAACCGGTTAACTATAATGCGCCCATTGAAACAGGCAATTTACTCAAGCCGTACGGCTGACAAGTTCGTCGTTCGCCTGCCAGACGGAATGCGTGAACGCATTGCCGAAGTGGCTCGCAATCACCACCGCAGCATGAACTCCGAGATTATTGCTCGCCTTGAGCAAAGCCTCATTCAGGAAGGCGCACTGGGTGATGAACCTAGCCTGCGTCTGGACAGCCCTGAGCTTTCCCTGAACGAACGCGAGTTGCTGCAACGCTTCCGCCAACTGTCTCACCGCCAACAAAACGCTTTGGTTTCCTTGATTGCTCACGATGTTGAAGCCACATCCGACGCGTCTTGATTTAACCCAGGCAACAAAAAAGCCAGCGCTCTGCTGGCTTTTTTATGGGCGCTGTTCAGGCGCCAATAAAAAGGCCTGACGGGCTAGTTGCCGGTCAGGCCTTTTTTGGTCAGAGCAAGAACAACGTTGCCAGCCCCAGGAAGATAAAGAACCCGCCGCTGTCGGTCATGGCGGTGATCATTACACTCGCACCCATGGCCGGGTCACGCCCGAAGCGGGCCAGTGTCATGGGGATCAACACGCCCATGAGCGCCGCTAGCAGCAAGTTGAGCGTCATGGCGGCTGTCATCACCACCCCCAGCGACCAGCTGCCGTATAGCAGGTAGGCGACCACACCGATCACCCCGCCCCACACCACGCCGTTGATCAAGGCCACGGCCAGCTCTTTGCGCATGAGGCGCTTGGTGCTGCCGGTGTTCACCTGGTCCAGCGCCATGGCGCGCACGATCATGGTGATGGTCTGGTTACCGGAGTTACCGCCGATACCAGCCACGATGGGCATCAGGGCTGCCAGGGCCACCAGTTTTTCAATCGAGCCTTCAAACAGGCCGATCACTCGTGAAGCAATAAAGGCGGTGATCAGGTTGATCGCCAGCCAGGCCCAGCGGTTACGCAGAGATTTCCACACCGAAGCGAAGATGTCTTCTTCTTCGCGCAGACCGGCCATGTTGAGGACTTCGCTTTCACTTTCCTCACGGATCAAGTCGACCATTTCGTCGATGGTCAAACGGCCAATCAGTTTGCCGTTTTTGTCGACCACCGGCGCCGAGATCAAGTCATAACGCTCAAACGCCTGAGCGGCATCGTAGGCGTCTTCGTCCGGATGAAAACTCACCGTGTCGGTGGCCATGACGTCAGCCACTTGTTTTTCAGGGTCGTTGACCAGCAGACGTTTGATCGGCAGCACGCCCTTGAGCACGCCGTCGTAATCGACCACAAACAGTTTGTCGGTGTGGCCAGGCAATTCTTTGAGGCGACGCAGGTAACGCAAGACGACTTCAAGGCTGACGTCTTCGCGGATCGTCACCATCTCGAAGTCCATCAGGGCGCCGACCTGGTCCTCGTTATAGGACAACGCAGAGCGAACGCGCTCACGCTGTTGCGCATCGAGGGTTTCCATCAGCTCATGGATGACGTCTCGCGGCAGCTCAGGGGCCAGGTCAGCAAGTTCGTCGGCGTCCATCTCCTTGGCGGCGGCCAGGAGCTCGTGATCGTCCATGTCGGCGATCAGGGTTTCACGCACAGAGTCAGACACTTCAAGCAGGATGTCGCCATCACGGTCAGCCTTGACCAACTGCCAGACGGTCAGACGATCGTCCAGGGGCAAGGCTTCCAGAATGTAGGCAACGTCTGCGGAGTGCAGGTCTTCCAGCTTGCGCTGGAGTTCAACAAGGTTTTGGCGATGAACCAGGGTCTCGACGCGATCCTGGTGCTGGCCTTCCTGACGGTGCGTCAGGCCCTCAACCACGCGCTGGCGGTTGAGCAGCTCAATCACTTGAGCCAGGCGGCTTTGGAGGCTGTCTTGTGCTTTCTTTACTTCAACTTCGGTCATAGGCGAACTCCACTCCCAGCAGCAGGGCACGCCGGAAGGATCAATCAGTCAATTCATGATTGGAAAAACGGGATGCTGAGTTACTACTGGGTAAGTCCATGGAGGTATTCCACAAGCCCCGGCGGGGCTGACGGGCGCAATCATACACGGCTTAAAAATTAATGACGCTATAAATCTGTGGAGATAACAAACGTTTACGGCTGCGTCTGGACCGCTGAATCTGCGACGCTAAAAGCGCTTGGCAGAGCACACCTTTTTTATGAATCTTCGTGCGGTCTGGCAATTTTTAGAAGATCAACAGATCGCGAGGCGAGCTCCTACAGACAGACATCGCCCGGCTCGGTTAATTCCTGGGGGCGGGTTCACGATAAACAGAAGATAAGTCGGGGACGTGACAAAAAAGGCTGCTTGCCGGAGCGATTCGACATTTCATAAATCGCAGACAGCAAAAAGCCCGCATAAAATGCGGGCTTCTTGGTGTATGGTGCACTCGACAGGATTCGAACCTGTGACCGCTCGGTTCGTAGCCGAGTACTCTATCCAGCTGAGCTACGAGTGCAAGTTGTGTTTGTTAAACCAGACCACCCTGGTTGAAGCAAAGTTAACTACCGGAGCAACTAACTTATAAATGGTGCACTCGACAGGATTCGAACCTGTGACCGCTCGGTTCGTAGCCGAGTACTCTATCCAGCTGAGCTACGAGTGCAAGTTGTGTTTGTTAGACCAGCCCACCCTGGTTGAAGCAAAGTTAACTACCGAAGCAACTAACTCTTAAATGGTGCACTCGACAGGATTCGAACCTGTGACCGCTCGGTTCGTAGCCGAGTACTCTATCCAGCTGAGCTACGAGTGCATTTGAAGCTGCGTATTATAGACCGTTGAATCTCTCTGCCAAGTGTTTTTTTCAATAAATTCAACAACTTACTGAAGTGGCTAGATTCTAACGTGCTACATGAATAATGGCGGAGAAGGGGGGATTCGAACCCCCGACACCCTTTTGAGATGTACTCCCTTAGCAGGGGAGCGCCTTCGGCCACTCGGCCACCTCTCCGCAACACGGGGCGTATAATAACCAGCCTTTTCCCCGTATGCAACTAAAAACTTAAATAAAATTAAAGACTTGGTTCCTCGTCCTTTTCTTTCTTGATCCGCAGGTAGATTTCCTCGCGGTGCACGGCCACTTCCTTGGGCGCATTCACACCAATTCGCACTTGGTTTCCTTTGACGCCGAGCACGGTCACAGTAATTTCACCATCGCCTATGATCAGGCTTTCTGCGCACCGGCGAGTCAGAATCAGCATACGTTTCTCCTCACACTTACATTCAGGGACAACAGTCTGCAAAAAAAAAGGGCTTGGGCTTGCGGCTATATAGCGACAAAACCCTGCGCCCTTAGTATTGACCAACATGGCAAAAGATAAAGCCCTGTGCCACATCCATCAAAAAAACAAAGGGCGCGGGTTCACCGCGCCCTCTGGGCAACGCTTACTCGCCCTGCCGGGCAGGTGCGTCCAAATCAAAAGCCGTGTGCAGGGAACGCACTGCGAGCTCCAGGTACTTCTCTTCGATCACCACCGACACTTTGATCTCGGAGGTCGAGATCATCAGGATGTTGATGTTCTCTTTGGCCAGCGATTCAAACATGCGGCTGGCAACGCCTGCGTGCGAGCGCATGCCCACACCGACAATCGACACCTTGGCAATGTTGGTATCGCCGACCACTTCACGGGCACCGATCTCGCGGGAGGTGTTTTCCAGGACCTCAAAGGCGGCCTGGTAGTCGTTGCGGTGCACGGTAAAGGTGAAGTCGGTGGTGTTATCGTGCGCAACGTTCTGCACGATCATGTCGACTTCAATGTTGGCCGCGCTGATCGGGCCGAGGATTTTGAATGCAACACCCGGGGTATCTGGCACGCCACGGATGGTCAGCTTGGCTTCGTCGCGGTTGAAAGCGATGCCAGAAATGATCGGCTGTTCCATGGATTCCTCTTCATCGATAGTAATGAGGGTGCCCGGACCCTCTTTAAAGCTGTGCAATACGCGCAGCGGAACGTTGTACTTGCCGGCGAACTCAACGGCACGGATCTGCAACACCTTGGAGCCCAGGCTGGCCATTTCCAGCATTTCTTCGAAGGTGATCTTTTCCAGGCGCTGAGCCTTGGCCACAACCCGTGGGTCGGTGGTGTAGACGCCGTCAACATCGGTGTAGATCTGGCATTCGTCAGCCTTCAGGGCTGCCGCCAGCGCCACGCCGGTCGTGTCCGAGCCACCACGGCCCAAGGTGGTAATGTTGCCGTTTTCATCCACGCCCTGGAAACCAGCAACCACCACTACGCGTCCTTCCTTCAGGTCGGCGCGAATTTTCTGGTCGTCAATTTTCAGAATGCGGGCTTTGGTGTGCGAACTGTCGGTCAGGATGCGCACCTGGCTACCGGTGTAGGACACCGCTGGAACGCCGCGCTTGTTCAGCGCCATGGCCAGCAAGCCAATGGTGACTTGCTCGCCGGTGGAGACAATCACGTCCAGCTCACGAGGCAACGGCTGATCGCTGATCTGTTTGGCCAGATCAATCAAACGGTTGGTCTCGCCGCTCATCGCAGACAGCACAATAACCAGGTCGTTGCCGGCTTCGCGAAACTTCTTAACTTTATCGGCGACCTGCTCGATTCTCTCGACAGTGCCGACCGAGGTGCCTCCAAATTTTTGTACGATCAAAGCCATTTCAAAGCAGCCTCAGCCCATAAAGGGCGCCCATTTATCATTCAAACGACGCGCCGCCACTAGACGACGGCGCGTACTGGACCTCAGATACCCTGCTCGACAAATGGCACAGTCAGGGCCAGCGCGGCGTCCAGGGCTGCGGCATCAACACCGCCGCCTTGCGCCATGTCCGGACGACCACCGCCCTTCCCGCCCACTGCTGCAGCGGCCTGCTTCATCAAATCACCGGCTTTGAGTTGGCCAGTCAGGTCTTTGGTCACGCCTGCAACCAGTACGACCTTATCTTCATGAACACTGCCGAGCAGGATCACTGCGCGGCCGAGCTTGTTCTTCAGCTGATCTACCAGCGCCAACAGCGCCTTGCCATCTTGACCGTCCAGGCGGGCGGCCAACACGTTCACGCCTTTTACATCGACTGCCGAGGATGACAGATCATCGCCCGCAGCGCTTGCGGCCTTGGCCTGCAATTGTTCCAGTTGTTTTTCCAGCTGGCGGTTACGCTCCAGCACGGCCGACAGTTTGTCGACCAGGTTGTCACGCGAGCCTTTAACCAGGCTTGCAGCTTCTTTGAGCTGCTCTTCGGCGGCGTTCAAGTAAGCCAGCGCCGCAGCGCCGGTGACCGCTTCAATACGACGAACGCCCGAGGCCACACCGCCTTCGCTGGTGATTTTCATCAGGCCGATGTCGCCGGTGCGCTGAGCGTGGATACCACCGCACAGCTCAACCGAGAAATCGCCACCCATGCTCAGCACGCGCACGCTGTCGCCGTATTTCTCGCCAAACAACGCCATGGCGCCTTTTTGCTTGGCGGTTTCGATATCGGTTTCTTCTGTCTCAACCGGGGTGTTCTTGCGAATCTCGGCGTTGACGATGTCTTCCAGTGCCTTGATCTGCTCAGGCTTGATGGCTTCAAAGTGGCTGAAGTCAAAACGCATGCGCTGACTGTCGACCAGCGAGCCCTTCTGCTGAACGTGCTCGCCCAGCACCTGGCGCAAGGCGGCGTGCAGCAAGTGCGTGGCCGAGTGGTTCAGCGACGTGGCGTGACGCACGTCGGCATCGACTTGCGCTTCAACGGTTTCACCGACCTTCAGGCCACCGGCAGCCACAACGCCGTGGTGCAGGAACGCGCCGCCGGTTTTGGTGGTGTCACGCACATCAAAGCGCGCAGCACCGGCTTGCAAGTAACCGCAATCGCCAACCTGGCCACCGGATTCTGCGTAGAAAGGCGTGCGGTCGAGTACGACCACGCCCTCGTCGCCTTCATTCAGGCTGGTAACCGACTGGCCTTCTTTATAGAGGGCAATCACTTTGGCCGAGCTGTGGGTCGCGCCGTAGCCGATAAACTCGGTAGGCACGTCAACTTTAACCAGGGTGTTGTAGTCCAGACCGAACGAGCTGGCCGAACGTGCACGCACACGCTGGGCTTCCATTTCGCGCTCGAAGCCTTCTTCGTCCACGGTCAGGTTGCGCTCGCGGGCGATGTCGGCAGTCAGGTCCATCGGGAAGCCGTAGGTGTCATACAGCTTGAACACCACGTCGCCCGGCACCACGGTGCCTTTAAGCTCAGCCAGATCCTGCTCGAGGATTTTCAGGCCCTGCTCCAGGGTTTTGGAGAATTGCTCTTCTTCGGCTTTAAGTACGCGCTCGATGTTGGCCTGCTCGCGCACCAGCTCCGGGAAGCTCTCGCCCATCTCGGCCACCAGGGCCGCGACGATCTTGTAGAAGAAGTTACCGGTTGCGCCCAGCTTGTTGCCGTGACGGCAAGCGCGACGAATGATGCGACGCAGCACGTAGCCACGGCCTTCGTTGGAAGGCAGCACGCCATCAGCAATCAGGAAGCTGCACGAACGGATGTGGTCAGCCACAACCTTCAGCGACGCCTGGCCTTCGTTGGCGCAGCCGATCGCTTGGGCGGCGGCTTTCAACAGGCTCTGGAACAGGTCGATGTCGTAGTTGGAGTTCACGTGCTGCATCACCGCACTGATCCGCTCCAGGCCCATGCCGGTGTCTACCGACGGCGCTGGCAACGGATGCAACACGCCGTCGGCGGTGCGGTTGAACTGCATGAAAACGTTGTTCCAGATCTCGATGTAACGGTCGCCGTCTTCTTCTGGCGAGCCCGGTGGGCCACCCCAGATCTCAGGGCCGTGATCGTAGAAAATCTCGGTGCACGGACCGCACGGGCCGGTATCGCCCATGGTCCAGAAGTTATCGGAAGCGTACGGCGCGCCTTTGTTGTCGCCAATGCGGATCATGCGCTCGGCAGGCACGCCCACGTCTTGGGTCCAGATGTCATAGGCTTCGTCATCGCTGGCGTACACCGTAACCCAGAGCTTTTCTTTAGGCAGCTTCAATACGCCGGTCAAAAAGGTCCAGGCGAAGTTGATCGCGTCTTTCTTGAAATAATCGCCAAAGCTGAAATTGCCGAGCATTTCAAAGAAGGTGTGGTGACGTGCGGTGTAACCGACGTTTTCCAGGTCGCTGTTCTTACCACCGGCACGCACGCACTTCTGGCTGCTGGTTGCACGGGTGTAAGCACGTTTTTCTTGACCCAGGAAGCAGTCCTTGAACTGGTTCATCCCCGCGTTAGTGAACAGCAGGGTTGGGTCGTTATTCGGGACCAAGGAGCTCGAAGGGACACGGGTGTGACCTTGCTCCTCGAAGAAGCGAAGGAAGGCTTCACGGATTTCTGCGCTTTTCATAGGTTCTTCCACGGAGGCTGCGGCCAGAGGCAAATCATTGCTGTCAATTGATGGCTATTGCTCAGAAGCCGGACGGATCGGAACCCTTCCTGCCCAGGCAAACAATTCTCATCAATTGACAAATGACTCGCAAAGGGCCGCATTATATCGGCCCTTCGCCTTGGGTACAGTGTGTTTATACGATAGCTGCAAGCAATTGGACAGATTGCAAGCTTATTGACGGATAAAGTCGCGGAAAACCTCGATGGTTTGCTCGATTTGGCTGCGGCTGACGTCCATGTGGGTGACCATGCGCAAGCGCGGCGCCGCACTGAGCTTGATGCCCCGCTCCCCCGCAAAGGCTTTAAGTGCCGCCGCCTGCCCATCAACTTGCACGTAAACCATGTTGGTCTGTACCGGCTCAACGCGATAACCGGCCTCACGCAGGCCATCGGCCAGCCGTTGCGCATTGGCATGGTCATCGGCCAGACGCGCCACTTGATGGTCCAGCGCATATAAGCCCGCCGCGGCCAGCTGCCCGGCCTGGCGCATGCCGCCGCCGACCATTTTGCGCAGGCGCCGGGCCTTGCCGATCAATTCAACGGTGCCGCACAACACAGAGCCCACCGGCGCGCCCAAGCCCTTGGACAAACACACCGAAACCGAATCGAAATGGCGGGCAATTTCACTCGCATCCACCCCCAGCTTCACCGCCGCGTTGTACAGCCGCGCGCCGTCCAGGTGCAGCGCCAGGCCGTGTTCACGGGTCAAGCGGCTGGCCTGCGCCAGATACTCGACCGGCAGCACCTTGCCCTGCATGGTGTTTTCCAGGGCCAGCAAGCGGGTGCGGGCGAAGTGAAAGTCGTCAGGCTTGATTGCCGCCGCTACCTGTTGCAAATCCAGCGAGCCGTCGGCCTGAACCTCCAGCGGCTGGGGCTGAATAGAGCCCAACACGGCCGCACCGCCGCCTTCGTATTTATAGGTGTGCGCCTGCTGCCCCACGATGTATTCGTCACCACGCCCGCAATGCGCCATCAGCGCCAGCAAGTTGCTCATGGTGCCGGTGGGCACAAACAGTGCCTGTGCAAACCCCAAGCGCGAGGCCAGTTCAGACTCCAGCTTGTTTACCGTCGGGTCTTCACCGTACACATCGTCGCCCAGCGGCGCGCTCGCCATGGCGTCACGCATGCCTGTGCTGGGTTGGGTCACGGTGTCGCTGCGCAGATCGATAACACTCATGCAAAAGTCCTCGGCCGTCGGCTCATCAAAGAAATCCTTGTGGCGCAAGAATAGCCTTATACAGGCATCAGAAAATACGATGGCTATTAGCAAAAAGCAGCGATGCATCTTTGAAACATTTGTGATACAAAATGCCCGCTGCCCTGAAACACGGGCGGCAACGTTCTCAGGGCGGGGTGTAACTCCCCACCGGCGGTAATTACGCGCAATGCGTATAGCCCGCGAGCGCTTGGCGCATCAGACAGCTTTTAAGCTGATGATGGGGCAAGGTCAGCAGACCCGGTGTGATCCCGGGGCCGACGGTCATAGTCCGGATGAAGAGAGAACGGGATTGGCGCCAAAGGGCCGTTACCAGAGGGGGGAGTACCCGTCTGCACGTACCCTTAAATCCCATTCGATTCATATGCCCTGTTTTTCACACAAACAGGAGTCAGAACATGCAACCTACCGCTATTCATCACAACGAACGCGTCGCTTTCATCCAGGCCAGCTGGCACAAAGAGATCGTCGATCAGAGCCGTAAAGGCTTCCTGGCCGAGATGCTTGAACAGGGCTATCAAGAAAGTGACATCGACTTCTTTGAAGTCGGCGGTGCGTTCGAAATCCCGTTGCACGCCAAACTGCTGGCCAAGACTGGCCGCTACGCCGGTATCGTCGGTGCCGCACTGGTGGTCGACGGTGGCATTTATCGTCACGATTTCGTGGCACAGTCCGTGGTCAGCGGCCTGATGCAAGTGCAGCTGGAAACTGAAGTGCCGGTGTTCTCGGTCAGCCTGACCCCGCACCACTTCCACGCGGGCGAAGAGCACCAGAAGTTCTTCTTCGAGCACTTCGTGCACAAAGGTCAGGAAGCGGCGAAAACCTGCGTAGACACCCTGCAGAAAATCCGCGCTATCAAGCGTCTGGACAACCAGCAAAAGCGCGCGGTTTAACTAGCCGACCTTGTAGGAGCGAGCTTGCCTCGCGATCTTTTGATCTTCAAAAAGATCGCGAGGCAAGCT